>JAFQOH010000016.1:0-21236 GCA_017403345.1 Thermoguttaceae bacterium | reverse complement strand
GACGTGAAAGTGACGTGAAAGTGACGTGAAAGTGACGTGAAAGTGACGTGAAAGTGACGTGAAAGTGACGTGAAAGTGACGTGAAAGTGACGTGAAAGTGACGTGAAAGTGACGTGAAAGTGACGTGAAAGTGACGCGAAAATGAAACTGGGAGAAACGTGAAAGGCTGGAAAGTATGGGACGCTATGCGCTTTTGAATTCACACTTGGATCGGGAACTGCGGACCGGGTATTCGGCCGGCGAGCTGAGTCTTGGACCGCTTACGGAACTTCTTTCAAAGCTGGGAGATCCGCAAAAGCGTTTTCCTGCCGTGCACATTACGGGAACGAAGGGGAAAGGAAGTACTGCGGCGATGCTCGCGTCGGTCCTTCAGGAAGCGGGACTGCGTGTCGGAGTTTACGCTTCGCCGCACATTCTCGCGCTGGAGGAACGGATCCGGATCAATGGTGCGTTCATTCCGGAAACGCGTTTGACGGAGATCCTGGAAGAGAAACTTCGGCCGTGCACGGAAGAGATGGAAGCGGAGGGCTGGACGTTCAGTTTCTTTGAGCTTCTGACGGCTGCGGCATTCGTGTATTTTGCGGAAGAAAAGGTCGATTGCGCGGTCCTCGAATCGGGAATGGGAGGCCGAACGGATGCCGTGACGGTCTGCGAGCCGCTCCTGACCATCATTTCGAATGTTGCGCTGGACCACACGCAGCAGCTCGGGGAAACGCTGGAAGAGATCGCGAGGGAAAAAGCGGGGATCCTCAAACCGAAAGTGCCTCTAGTCGTTGGATCCATGCCGGCGGAAGTGCGCGAGAAGGTCTACCCCGTGATCCACGGAATCGCGCAGGAACTTCACGTTCCGGAATCGTGGGCCGGGATCCATTTCCCGGACGCGGTCCTGCCGTTTCTTGAAGTTGGGATGGCGGGCGAGCATCAGAAAATGAACGCGGCCTGCGTCGGACAGGCGGTTCGGATCCTGGGAGTCCTCGCACCGGAATGGAAGCTGGAGATGCCGCATCTTTGGGAAGGTCTGAAGAAAGCGCATCTGCCGGGGAGACTAGAGCTCGTTTCCCGCGAGCCGCTCACGCTTCTGGATGCTGCGCACACGCCGGAGTCGATGGCGTACGCCGTTGAGTGGGTCCAGGAGAATTTTCAGGAAATGCCGAAAGAGATCCTTTTCGCAGCTTCCCGGGATAAAAACTGGCGGAAAATGCTGGAGCTTCTTTTGACGCTCACGCCGAAACGGATCCTTTTGACGGAATTCACGCAGGAACGGAGCGCCTCGGCAGAGGAAATGGAAACTTTTTTGAAAGAGCGTGCGCCGGAGCTCTGCGTTGAGCGGGAAGGCATTCCGCAGGATGCGGTAGAACGGCTTCTGCGGGAATGGAAGGATGACCGCACTGCGGGAGAAGCTGGCGCGAGCGAAAACTGCTTCGGACTCCTTTTCGTGACGGGATCTTTTTTCCTTTTGCGCGAGATCTACGGACTTTTCCGCACGTGAAATGAAGTAAAGCGAGGATTTTTCGCAAAATTTGTCCGGCCCTATTGCCAAAACGCAAGAAACTGGTAAAATAGAGGCAGTGAATTTTTTATTTTAGAATTCCTGCGGCCTCCAGTCGTCTCATCCTGTCCCGACGGAGACCGCCAGAATCGGATTTTTTTGGAACTAACGCAGATCCAGGAGAAAAAAATGGCTGAACTTTCGTTGAAAAAGAACTCTTTCCCCGGTCGTCCCGGACCCATGTGCCTCATCGTGATGGACGGCATCGGCATCGGCAAGCAGGATGACTCCAACGCCGTTTTCGTCGCGAAAACTCCGACGCTCGACAAACTTTTCGGCGCGAAACTCTACACGCAGCTCCAGGCGCACGGTCAGGCCGTCGGGCTTCCGAGTGACGACGATATGGGGAACTCTGAGATCGGTCATAACGCGCTGGGTGCCGGACGCGTTTTCGATCAAGGTGCGAAATTGGTAAACCGCGCGCTGGAAACCGGATCCATGTACGAGGGGGAAGTTTGGAAGAAAGCCGTTGCGCAGGCGAAAGAGAACGCGACGCTCCATTTCATCGGACTGCATTCGGACGGAAACGTGCACTCCAACACCTCCCAGCTTTACGCGATGCTGAAGCAGGCCGCGAAGGAAGGCGTAGCGAAAGTGCGTCTCCACATTCTCCATGACGGACGCGACGTCCCGGAAAAATCCGCTCTCACGTACATTGAGGCAACCGAAACTCTGCTCGCAGAGATCAACGCGCAGTATGGTTTCGATTACCGAATTGCAAGCGGCGGCGGACGCATGATCACGACCATGGACCGATACGAAGCGGACTGGACGATCGTCGAACGCGGCTGGAAGGCGCACGTCCTAGGTGACGCACGCAAATTCGCGTCTGCCAAAGAAGCCGTCGAGACCATGTATGCCGAAGATGAAAAGGCCGTGGACCAGTACTTGGAATCGTTCGTCGTCGCTGACGCAGACGGCCAGCCGGTCGGAACGATCCAGGACGGCGATTCCGTCGTCTTCTTCAACTTCCGCGGGGACCGTGCGATCGAGATCTCCCAGGCATTTGAAGGCGGCGCCGATTTCGACAAATTTGACCGCGTTCGCGTCCCGAACGTCTTCTACGCCGGTATCATGCAGTACGACGGCGACCTGAAACTCCCGAAAAACTTCCTCGTCGCCCCGCCGGTGATCGACCGGACGTTCTGCGAGTACCTCTGCGCGGAAAAGGTCTCGATGTTCGCCATCAGCGAAACGCAGAAATTCGGCCACGTCACGTACTTCTGGAATGGAAACCGCTCCGGGTACATCAATGCGCAGTGTGAGGATTACGAAGAGATCCCGTCGGACCGCATCGAATTCGACAAAGCGCCGCTCATGAAGGCGGAAGAGATCACGGCGTGGGTCGAAGGCGCGCTTGCGTCCGGGAAATTCAAGTTCGGGCGTTTGAATCTGGCCAACGGCGACATGGTCGGGCACACGGGGAACATGGAAGCAACTGTCAAGGCCGTCGAAAAGGTCGATGAATGCGTCGGCCGGATCCTCGCGGTCATCGAAAAGCTCAACGGCATCGCCATCGTGACGGCTGACCATGGTAACGCCGACCAGATGTGGACCGAGAAAAAAGGCGTCCGCACTGCACGCACGGCACACACGCTGAATCCGGTCCCGTTCTGCATCTTCGATCCCGGCTACCAGGGCGAATACGAAATGGCGGACGTCGAGAAACCCGGTCTTGCGAACGTCGCGGCGACGGTCCTGGAACTGCTCGGTTACGAAGCTCCGGAAGATTACTGCGCCTCGCTCGTGAAATTCAACTGAGGTCTTAAGCGTTCTCCCGGCGGGCAGAGATGCTGATCGGGGGAATGGACAGGAAATGAACTGCCTGTCTGAATGAACTTTTCCGGGAATGCGCGCGGCCAAACCAATGCACGCATTTCCCGGGGAGCCTGCCATGATTTATTTGTGCGCGGTACGGAAGGGTTCCTTTTCGTTCTGCATTCTGCGTTCCTCTTTTTTTAGGATCCCTGCCATGAAAAAATTCATTCCGATTTTAGTCCTTCTGGTCATTTTTAGTCTGGCGGTCGGTGCGTCTGCAGAAGTTCCTGGATCTTGTGAGACTCGAAACGGTGAGACTGAAATTTTGGCTGCATTGACCAGTCGGGACGTTTTTTTCGATCCGGAGCGTGAATTGAGTCCGTCTCTTTTGGATTTCCAGACGGTGCGTTCCACGAGTCGGGATGCGTATCGTGACGGGGAATTGACGCTTCCGTTTGCGTCTGCGCCGAAAACTTCGCGAGTTTGTTTTGACGCGCCGATCACGCTGGATGCTTCGGGAGCCGGTCTCTTTTTTCTGGATCTTGAGTGCCCGCGTCCGGATGCGCTTGGCCAGATCGTTTTCTATTTTGCGAGCGGTGACGGCTGGTACTCCATGACTGCGAAGACGGAGAAAATGTCGCCGACGGAAGTGCGCTGCATCTTTTCGACGGATTCTGCCCGGATCGAGGGGGAACCGGAAGGCCTGCAGAACGTGAAGGGGGTACGGATCGCGTTTTATGCGGGAAAGCCGGTCGATCAATCGGTGAGGCTGAAAGCTCTGCGGATGCGAAAGAATGACGCGTGGATCCTGCTTCAGGATGCAGAGAAAAATCTGGAGTTTTCGCAGTACGTGAAGCAGTTCGGCACACTTTTGCGCGGAATGGGAATGACGCCGGGCATGGTGAGTGAGTCGGAGCTGACAGAGAAATTTTTGAAGGACGTTCCGGTACTCGTTCTGCCGCTCACGGCCCAAATGGAACCTCGGACGGTCGAGCTGCTTTCCCGGTATGCGGAAAACGGCGGCTTTCTGATCGTCTGCTACAGTGCGCCGGAAGAACTGCTGGAAACGCTGGGATTTCGGAGCGTTGGGTACGTGCGGACTCGCGATCATGGACTGGAAATTGCGGGAATGGCGATCGAGAGTGATTTTCAAAAGTTCCTGGAAGGTCCAGTGCCGGAATTTCTGCCGCAGGCGTCCTGGAATTTCCAAGTTGGACAGATCGTGCCGGATCTTGAGGATCCGCTGCTCGCGAAACCGGAGAATGCTCCGAGGATCGCGGCGTACTGGACCTGCGCGAATGGTGAAAAGACGCGGTACCCTGCTCTGCTTTGGAGTGCGCGCGGACTGTGGGTCACGCACGTTCTTCTGGCGAATGGCGGGGGCGGCGAGAAGCGGGAATTTCTTGCGTCCCTCCTGAATCCGTACTGCCCGCAGCTTTTGTGCCGAATGCTGCGCGAAAAATGGAGGACGCTCCTTCAGGTCGGGATCGCGCCGCAGGATGATGTCAGGGAAATGTACCGGAGCGCAGCGGCCCGGGCACTGAAAAAACTCGCGGAGGATGGTTTCGCGCCGGAGCAGATCGCGGCGATGATTTTTGAAAAAACGGACGCGGATGCTGGTTTTCGGCTTTGCGGCATTCTGGATGAGATGATCTTGGAGGCGCGGACGGAATTTTGTACCGCGCAGAAACCTGCCGCGAATGAACGGCGTTTCATCTGGGAGCACAGCGGGTTCGGAATCTACCCCGGTGACTGGGACGCGACGATGAAAGAGCTGGCGGAGGCTGGATTCACGGCAATTCTGGCAAATCAGGCGTGGGGAGGCGAAGCGCGGTACGAGAGTGAGCTTCTACCCGTCTCTCCAAAAGTCGCACAGTACGGCGACTCCATCGCGGAGGCTGTGAAGGCAGGGAAAAAATACGGTGTGGAACTTCATGTCTGGAAAGTCAACTTCAACTGCATGAATGCGCCGAAGGAATTCCTCGAAAAAATGCGTGCCCAAGGGCGTCTGCAAGTCAGCCGGGACGGCGTGGAAGAACCGTGGCTCTGCCCGTCGGATCCGCGAAATCAGCAGCTCGAAGTTGATTCTTTCTGCGAGATCGTGCGGAAGTACGACGTGGACGGGATCCATTTCGACTACATTCGGTTTCCCGGTGCCGGATACTGTTTCTGTGAGGGATGCCGTGAGCGTTTCGCCCGGTTTTGGCGGGAAAAGAAGGGGACCGAATTGACGGATCCGCCGCAGAGTACGTGGAATTGGGAGGTTCGGGAACTTTGGCAGGAATGGCGTCGGGCGCAGATCGCGGAAGTCGTCGCAAGAACGCACGCTGCGGTAAAGAAGATCCGGCCGGAAGTGGAAGTTTCCGCTGCTGTGTTTCGTGACTACCCAAACTGCGCGGACACGGTAGGACAGGATTGGGTCCAGTGGGCGAAAAACGGCTGGCTGGATTTCGTGTGCCCTATGAATTACACGAACAGTGCGGAACGCTTCATTTTCATGACGGGATCGCAGAAAGAAGCGCTCGATGCGGTCATTCCGATGTATCCGGGGATCGGGGTCAGTTCGTCGAGTTCCCGGCTGACTCCGGATCAGTGCGTCATCCAGATCCGGGCAGCACGCGAACTTGGAATGCCGGGGTGGACGCTCTTTGCGCTGACTCCCGGAACTGCGAAGCTGCACATTCCGTACCTGAAAATGGGAGTGACGGCAGGAGAGGAGAATAAAAATGCTGAAAAGTAAGGAAGATCAAAGAAATTGCCGAGCGGCCGGAATGGAGAATGTGCGCGGGTGTTTGCAGCGCGGGTTCTTGCAGTGCTGGGGCTGGTGTTTTGCGCTGACTTTGTGCATTTTGTGGAATGCAGATGCCCAGGGGCAGCTCTTCTCTAGTCAGCTCTTCCCTGGTCAGGATGTTCGGAAAAACGAGCAGACGATCGGCGGTCTGATGTTCTGGCAGGATGTGCTTTTTCTTCAGGAATGGCACATTCAGCAGTCGTGCCTCACCGGAGAATTTCGTCTTCTGGATCCGCAGGCGGTCTGTAGGGCGTCCGGTAGCCTGGAATTTTGCGAACGTGTGCTGGAGGAGTACCGGCAGGAATTGAAGATCCCGCCGTTTTCCGGAAAAGTGCTAGTCCTGCTCCACGGCCTTTTTTCCGGATCCGTGC
Organism: Thermoguttaceae bacterium; assembly: GCA_017403345.1. Lineage (GTDB taxonomy): Bacteria > Planctomycetota > Planctomycetia > Pirellulales > Thermoguttaceae > RGIG3701. The sequence continues at coordinate 14,767 of JAFQOH010000016.1, read as the reverse complement.
ATCTGGAGAATATGGCGCTCTGGTTTCGGCAGGAGGGGGGGTATTCGGCAGTCGTGAATCTTTCCTGTGCCTCGTCGTTCATGACGGTGGAGGAGAGTACCGAGCGTGTCGCCAAGATCCTCGAGGGATTGAAAGGGGCGGAACGCATCGATTTTGTCGGACACAGTCTCGGGAGCATCATTTTGAGGAACTATCTGGGAAAGTATGCCGAGGAAAATGGACTTTTCGAGGAACTGCCGATCGGAAGATTCGTCCAGCTCTGCCCGCCAAATCAGGGAGCGGAGACCGCGCGGATCCATCAGGATGGCATGACCGGTATTTTCGTGACGGCGCTGGCGGACCTGGCGCTCAACGGATCGGAGATGAAGGAGAGGTTTGGAGTCCCGAAATGTGAGTTTGCTGTTATCGCGGGGACTCACCCGGACTATGAGTACTACGGTGAGGAGACCGATGCCGTTCTGCCGGTCTCCACGACCCGCTTGGACGGTGCGAAAGGCTGGAAAAAACTGAAAGGCACGCACATGGAGATACCAAATTCTATCGAAACCTTCCAAAATATCAGAAATTTTTTGGAGGATGGGAGCTTTCTTGAAGAAAATGTGGGCTCCCCCCCTTGAAAAATTTGTGTGCCGTGATATAATCACACGTAATCGTTAAGGAAAGCCTTAATGAAAAACCATGCACCCATGGCTCAATTGGATAGCGCATCGGTCTACGGAACCGAAGGTTACAGGTTCGAACCCTGTTGGGTGTACTCAAACTTTTATGAGTTTGTTTTTCATTTTTTTTCCTTTCGCACCCATGGCTCAATTGGATAGCGCATCGGTCTACGGAACCGAAGGTTACAGGTTCGAACCCTGTTGGGTGTATTCAGGCTGGTTTTTTCACCAGCCTTTTTTATTTCTTGAAATTTTCCTCGAAAGACTATTGACAAAGCAGAGGATCGTGGTATAATATCTGAAGATCAAGAAACCGTTGATGCGGAGATAAAGCTGATCATGGCTTCACAGAGAGTTCGGGATGGTGAGAGCCGGACAGATCCCAGTTCAGCAAATGGACCGCTGAGGGCGCAGTCAAAAACGCGGGGGTTCCTGTGTTGAGTATTCTGCGACGTGTTGGCATACGTCAGTTGCCGGGGATATGTTGGTATCCTGTCGAGTGCGCAGCTGTCGCGGCTGCGAATCAAGGTGGCACCGCGGATAAAATACGTGCGTGAACAGCGTATTTTGTTCGTCCTTGATGGAATTGTTGAGTGATTCTGTCAGGGGATAGTGTACCTTCGTTGGTGGAAAACTTTTCTGACAGAGTCAGAAGAGTTTTTTTCGTTTACGGAGGTGCATATGAATTTCTGTTGGTTTGTTTCCGGATCTTTTCAGAGGTCTGTATTCTTTTGGCCGTGCTGCGGGAGCAGCGAGGGCTTTCTTGGTGTATGGGGCTTTCGAAATCTGTGTTGAAAAGAAAAAATGAGAAAGGACTAATTTATGAAAAAAGGAAGATTTGGGATCCATGGCGGGCAGTATATTCCGGAAACGCTCATGAATGCCGTCATTGAGCTTGAAAAAGCATACGAGCATTTTCGGGAAGATCCGGAATTCGTAAAAGAGCTGGAAACGCTTCTTCACGATTACGCGGGACGTCCCTCCCGGCTCTATTTTGCGGAAAAGCTGACCAGAACGCTTGGCGGGGCGAAAATTTATCTGAAACGGGAAGATCTGAACCATACCGGATCGCACAAGATCAACAATGTGCTGGGCCAGGCTCTTCTCGCGAAAAAAATGGGTAAAAAACGCCTCATCGCGGAGACCGGGGCTGGGCAGCATGGTGTCGCGACGGCGACCGCGGCGGCTCTGATGGGGATGGAATGTCTCGTTTTCATGGGAGAGGAAGACACCCGGCGTCAGGCTTTGAATGTGTACCGGATGAAACTGCTTGGAGCAGACGTTGTTTCGGTAAAAAGCGGGACGGGGACACTCAAAGATGCTGTCTCGGAGGCCATGCGGGAGTGGTGTTCCCGGATCGAGGACACGCACTGCTGTCTCGGCTCCGTGATGGGACCGCATCCGTTTCCTGGGATCGTCGGGGATCTTCAGGCCGTCATTTCCAAAGAGATCAGGGAACAGCTCCTCGAAAAGGAAGGACGTCTTCCGGATGCCGTCATCGCCTGCGTCGGCGGAGGCTCGAATGCGATCGGGAGCTTTCGGCATTTTATCGGCGATCCGCAGGTCCGGCTCATCGGATGTGAGGCTGCGGGAAGGGGGATCGATTCCTTCGAGACCGCCGCGACGATCCGTACAGGAAGGCTCGGAATCTTTCACGGGATGAAATCGTATTTCTGTCAGGATGCGTATGGGCAGATCGCGCCCGTTTATTCGATCTCCGCAGGACTGGATTATCCCGGGATCGGTCCGGAACACGCGAATCTGCACGATATTGGGAGGGCGGAGTACGTGCCCGTGACGGATGAAGAGGCGGTGAATGCTTTTGAACTTCTTTCCAAAACGGAGGGGATCATTCCGGCGATCGAGTCGGCGCACGCTGTCGCGTATGCGGTGAAACTGGCTCCCGCCATGGAAAAAGAGAAACTCATTGCCGTGACGATCTCCGGCCGCGGCGATAAAGACTGCGCATCCATCGCGAGATACAGAGGGGAGGAGATCCATGAGTAATTTAAGGAAAGCATTTGAAAAAGGGAAAGCATTCATTCCGTTCATTACCTGCGGCGATCCAGATCTGGAAACGACGGAGAGACTGGTGCGTGAAGCCGTGAAGAACGGAGCGGATCTGATCGAACTGGGGATCCCGTTTTCCGATCCGACAGCGGAAGGTCCCGTCATTCAGAGCGCAAATGTTAGGGCTTTGGCTGCCGGAACGACGACGGATAAGATTTTTGATCTTGTGCGGAAACTCCGAAAAGAGCTGACGGTCCCGCTCGTCTTCATGACCTACGCGAATGTCGTGTTTTCCTATGATGCGGAACGCTTTCTCCGTACCTGTGCCGAGATCGGGATCGATGGTCTGATCCTCCCGGACCTGCCGTTTGAGGAGAGGGGCGAGTTTCTCCCGCTTTGCCGAAAACACGGTATTGCGCTGATCTCCATGGTCGCTCCGACGTCCTGCGGAAGGATCGCCATGATCGCCAGGGAAGCGGAAGGGTTTCTTTACGTCGTCTCAAGTCTGGGCGTTACCGGAATGAGAAACGGTATCTCTACGGATCTGGCTTCCATTGTGAAGGCGGTACGTGAGGTCTCGGATATTCCGTGTGCCGTTGGATTTGGGATCTCAACACCGGAACAGGCTGAAAAAGCCGCGAGTATTGCTGATGGGGTGATCGTGGGATCTGCCGTCATGAGCCGGGTCGAAATGCTCGGCCGTGAGGCAGTTCCGGAGGTGGGAAAATTCATCAAGAGCATGAAAGACGCCCTGCTCCGTCTCTAAAGAAAATAGCGAGGCGTTCCGCGTACCGGTATTCCGTGTGTATGGCAGAATGAGCCTGTTTTTGAAAACGAAATCCTGCCGGGAAAAAATCGCGACAGGATTTTCGTTTCGTTTCATTTCGTTTTGCTTCGTTTTCTGCGAGGTATTTCGCTGGGATCACTGGACCTTTTCAAGGAATCCGGCAAGCTGTGCGATGCGGTTCGGATTCTGAAGTTTTTTCATCGCTTTCGTTTCGATCTGGCGGATACGCTCACGAGTGACCCGGAAAATTTTACCCAGTTCCTCCAGTGTGTAATTGTATCCGTCTGTCAGACCGTAGCGCATCCGGATGATCTCGCGTTCTCGGGGCGCGAGCGTCATCAGGACCGCCTCCAGTTTGTCGCGGAGCATCTCATTCGCTGCGACTGCCTCCGGTTTTTCTGTCCGCGTGTCGTTCATGAATTCCATGAAACAGTTATCGTCATTTTCGCCGATCGGACGATTCAGACTGATCGGATTTCTGGAGAAACTTTCGACTCTGCTGAACTCTTCCAGCGAGATATTGGACGCAAAAGCCGTCTCTTCCCGGGTGGGTTCCCTGCCGAGTTCCTGCTGGAGACGCTGCTGTGTGTGACGCATTTTCGTGACCAGATCGATGATGTGGACCGGGATGCGGATAGTACGGGCCTGTTCGGAGATCGCGCGTGTGATCGCCTGACGGATCCACCAAGTCGCGTACGTCGAGAATTTGAAACCGCGGCGGTATTCGTATTTGTCCACGGCACGCATCAGGCCAGTGTTGCCTTCCTGGATCAGATCGAGGAAACTCAGACCGCGATTCCGGTACTTTTTCGCTACGGAGACCACGAGACGCAGATTGCCGCGCGTGAGCTGACTTTTCGCTTCATCGTATTCTTTCGAGATCTGCTTCATCGACGCGACTCGTCGTGCGAGACCTTCCGGACTGTCGTGCGTGAGCATCATCAGGTCAAACAGTTCCCGACGCAGCTGCTGACGCCGCATCGAGGAGAGACCGCGGCTGTTTCGCAGTGCGCTGCGCAATGCCGTCATCCGATTCGAGAGCTGCTCGACCTGGTTCATCATTGCGTAGATCCTGCGTGTCCGGAGACTCAGTTCTTCGACCAGCCGGAGCATTTTCCGACGTGCATTCAGGAACTGTTTTCTGGCGTGTTCTTTTTCCGCGGGCGTGCTCGTTTTCGAGATCAGTGTTCGGAACATCACGCAGCTTCGGCTGGAAAGAACGTCGAGAGTCGCGAGGTTTTCCGGCATTCTCGCCATGATCTGATCCTTGCGCAGCTCTTCGGTAATGGAGACCTTGATCGTCCGGTCGAATGGAAGCGTGCCGCGATGCACTTTTTTCAGCGTGTTGATCGTATGACGCATGCAGACCCGGCTGTTCAGGATCGCGAGACGGAATTTTTTGCGCAGACGTTCGATCTTTCGGGCAAGACGCATCTCTTCCTCACGCGAGAAAAGCGGGATCTCTGCCATTTGCGACATGTAAGTCCGCACCGGGTCAAGTCCGGAACGGGAAACGTTGTCTTCCGGAAGGTCGTTCCAGAGGTAATTCTCCCCTTCATCTTCGTAGTAATCATCTTCGTCACGGAGTTTTCCGGAGGTGAGAGGCATGTCGGAGGGGTAGTCCTCCGTATCGTCGATCTCCTCGATCGCGGCGACCGAATTCTGATAGATCGCCCGGTCTACGGCTTTTTCACTCAGAAGAATGCCTTCTTTTTCCAGCAGAATGTTCAATTCCTGCATCTCCGGCTCGCTCAGATGTTCACCTGCCAAGGAATGCTTGATCTCACTGTAAGTGAGGTATCCCTGCTGCTTGCCGCGTTCCACGAGAGGCTGGACTTTGCTGTCAAACAGATTCACGTTTCCTCCTTGTATCTTCCATGATACTTTAGGTTCCAATCGAATGTACCGTTCCGTTTTTCACCCTTTGGCGATGCCCCCAATAAAAAACGGCCGGTGTGTCTGTCTCCTGTGTGAGGTGCTGAAACTCACGATTCCTGACTTGCGGAACGGATCCCGTATTTGCGCTGCTTTTCCTGGATCAGCTGTTCCAGCAGGTCAAGTTTTTGATCCCGATTCAGTCCTGTGGAATGGAAGATCGAAAGATCCTGCGGCTTCCGGCTCGTGAGGTAAAATTGCTCAAAGCTGGCCATGACGGCGTCCAAAAGCCGTAAAACTTCTTCTTCCGTTCTCTTTTCCTGATTCCAGATCGAATCCGCTTCCGTCTGGATCATCCACCGCTTCATGGTCTCTGATTCAAACGAAGTCAGTAAAAGCGTGAAATCGGCTTCCTTTCCTTCGTCCGCCATTTCACACATCCTCAAAAAAAGTTCACGTGCCGGCACGTACAGAAACCGTTCCGGTGTCGTGCGGCTGCGAACCTCCGGCAAAAGGGACGGCCAAGCGAAGAGGATCTCGACGATCTCCTTCTCCCAAGCATTCATTTTGCCGAAAATCGCCCAGTCCAGCTCGTCTGCATGCAGATCAAAAGCCTCCTGAGTCAAAAGTGTCGGAGTCTGGGAGTAATCGGTTGCCGTCAGTTCCGGAAGGGTCCATGGATCCTCTTCTAACGTGCCGGCATCTCCCGCACCGACGGAACTCTGAGGAGGGTTTTCTGTGAAAACTCCCTCAAACTCCGGTATATCGTCAAAAAAAAGTTCTTCATCTCCCGCGTAGGCTTCCGTCTCATCCAGCCGAAAATCAGCCGGCCGGTCCGAAGTGCTCTGCGAAATGGGACGCTTTGCTGTGATCAGTTCGCGGATTTGACTCTGCGCTTCCCGCTGTTCCTGCCATTGGGAACGCATGCGTGCTTCATGGCGTGTTTTTTCGCAGATCTCACGAAGTTTCCGACGCAAAAAATCTTCAGAGATCGAAAATGAAAACGCTAACTGCTGAAGCATCTTTTCTTCCCGGAAGGAAAGTACGCCAAAATCATTCCCGCCGGAACGTTTCTTTCCCTGCGCTATCAGTTCCAACAGTTTCTCGAGCGCCTGTTCCGAATGATGGATATTGTGAAAATCCAAATTGCGCGTATGCAGAAGGAACGCATGCGTCAGCGCGTCGTTCGTGCGGGTCTGAAGCAGCTCCTCAAACGCCTCTGCTCCGTATTCCGCCAGGTATTCTGCCGGATCGTTCTCTTCCGGAAGCGTCAGGATCTGGACGTCTGTCTTCTCGGCAACGAAAAGTTCCAGGACCTGAGCCGCTCGCCGCTGACCTGCTTCATCACCGTCCAGGACCAGATAGATCGTATCCGCGATCCGGTTCAGCATGCGAATGTGATCCACCCCCAAAGCTGTACCGAGGACTGCGACCGATTCCGTAAAACCGTACTGGTGCGCAATGATCGTGTCCGTGTATCCTTCCATGACTAGGACGCGCTTTTTCTTCTGGATGGATCTTCGCGCAAGGTCCAGACCGTAAAGGAGACGGTGCTTCGAAAAAAGCGGAGTCTCCGGTGTATTGAGGTACTTCGCCGACTCGTTCATCGTCGGGATCCCAGGAATCACGCGTCCGCCGATTCCGACACTTCGGCCGCGTGGATCGTGGATCGGAAAGAGCAGCCGGCCGCGAAATCGCTCAAAATACGATCGCCGTTCCTGGGAGTACCCAAGATAACCAGTCGTGCAAAGGTCTTTCACGAGCTCTGGTTTGCCCCCTGCTCTGTTTTCCAGCCAGTTCCACGCATCCGGCGCAAAACCGATGCGGAATTTTTCCACATTTTCTGCCGAAATGCCGCGCTCTGCCAGATAGATTTTTGCAAGGTGTGTCTCCGGCAGAGACTTGAAGTATTCAAAATACTCCGTTTCTGCCCAAAATGCCGCCTCATGAAGCCGCTTTTTTCCGGAATAGGAAGAAATTTCGTCGTTGCTCTCTGTGGCAGAAGGCGAGGCATTGGCTGCTCCATTCGCCTCCTTGCCCAAAAATGGACTGAGCGTCTTTTGGTGAGAATGACGTTTCGCCGACGGCTTCGGCAATTCGATTCCCGCACGTTCCGCAAGCATTTGAAGTGCTTCTGGAAATGAGACATTTTCGATCTTCATCATGAAGGAAAAAATGTCGCCGCCGTCAGCACAGACCCAGCAGCGGAACGTCTGTCGTTCCGGATCTATCTGTAAACTCGGTTTGGAATCGTCATGCCAGGGACACAATCCAACGTAGATCCTGCCTTTCGGCGTCAGCTGGATGTATTCCCCTGCCAGGTCCACGATATTAATGGCCTGACGTATTTGCTCTTTAACTTCGAGCGAATATCCGTATAGCAAAACAAGCCCCCCGATTTTCTATAACAGCCCTATAGTATAGAGCAAAATCGAAATTTTTGCAAGACGGGGTTTTTAAAACTTTAGCGTTTTTTACAAATATTTTGAAATTTTTTAAAATTTTTTATTTGCAGGCGTGAAAATGGGATAAATGGGACAAATAGCTTGATTTGACGAAACGACCCATGTCGCGACTTTTCCACGATTTGAATCTTGTCTCGTTTTCAAACTTTAAGATATTTGTGAATCTGGGATGTATGGGGTGAATGGGGTGTTGTGACACTGTGTTTCACGTGAAACATTCAGGCTCATTCACGTCGAAGAGAGGCACCCGCTCCGCCATTCTGTGTTTGGTACCATTCGATCCACCTCGCCTGGTCATACATAAAATTCACTTTCGTGATTTTTTTGAGCGCTTCCAGTACTTCCGGATTGGTCTTTTTCTGGGAAATGACTTGCACAGAACTCCCCATCGAAAATCCGGTCCCGCTCCCGCCTGTCGAAGAACGGCCCATCCCCGCGGTGGTCTGACCATTCTGGCTGCCAGTTACGACTTGAAATTTGTGGGTCGTTTCCAGTGCCTGGATCAGGGCTGGAACTGCTGAAGGATCGTTGAGTTCACCAAGTGCGTGACCCGCGTAGTTGATCTGCGGGTGTGTCGAACGTTTCGGCGAAAGGCGGGAGATGAAGTACTCCGTTACGCCTGGACCTGCATTCGGTTTCAGATTGTCCAGCGCCGTCAGACGCAGTTCTTCGATCGGATCGTCCACCGCGATCTCAAGAAGAGCGCTGATCGACGTTTCCGTTCCGATCCGTCCCAAGCATTTGATGATGATCTTCTGCACTCCCGGACGTTTTTTCTCCGACTTGTACGCCTCCAAAAGTCCCGTGACGGCCTTCGGATCGCGAAGATTTTCAAGTTCCGCCAACGCCGTTTCTTCTTTCGCGGTCCCAAGCATCTTGACCCATTTTTTGATGCTGCCCGTGAGTTTCCGAGTTTGGATCTTCTCTTCCGCCTGCTTTTCCAAAAGCTCTTTTTCCTGGATCGAGACCCAGCGCCCTTTGTATTGGACCTTACCCTGATCTTCCATCTCTTCGTCCGAGGTCCGCCACTCGCCGTCGATCATCTTTTTAAATCCAAGCGCGCGCCGTGCCGTCACGTTTTCCGGATCCAGTTCCAGGACCCGCTCATAGTGTGCTTTTCTCTGATTCAGCATCTTGTTTTCTGCACACCATCGGGCAAGTGCAAGATTGCCATCCACGGTATCCGGCATTGCGGAACGTTTCGCTTCGTATTCCTCAAATGATTCCGGACTTCCTTTTTGCTCGATCTCTTCGATCTCGCTTTTACTGATAGTTAACTCGATGCCGTCGGTGGTACGGAAACGATAGACCAGATCATTGTCTGCTGGAGGGACCAAAAACTGCCCCTGAAGCCGTCCCCCTCCCTTCAGGACCAGGACGTCTGCCGCTGAAAGTTCCGAATGAATAAAGAGTCCAAAACTCATAAACACAGCAGCTGTGAGGCTCTGTCTGCAAACCAATTTCCAAACAGTCTGATCAATATTCTGTGTATGAGCATTAACGTTCGGCATCTTTTACCTCATTTTTTCATATCTGATCTATCTTCACGATTTCCCGTTTTCCACTGTGTGGAGGATCTTCAGAATCGCCTCGGCAAGCTGGAGGTCTGTTTTGTCCGTGATCTTAATATTCAATGAGGACCCCTCAACTATGTGGACCGTATGACCGGCCTGCTCAAAAAGCATTGCGTCGTCAGTCGTCTGAGCAGATCTTTCACGCAGTCTCGAAGCATAAACTGCCTCGAACCAGTCGCGCCGAAAAACCTGAGGTGTCTGTGCCCGCCAGACACGAGACCGGTCCAGAGACTGCACGATGATGCCGTCAGATACGCTTTTGATTGAGTCCGCCAACGGAATGGCGAGGATGGCGGCTCCCGTCTGTTCTGCTGCCAGAAACACGTTATCGATCCAGCTTTCCAAGAGACAGGGTCTGGCTGCATCGTGGACACAGACCTGATCGCAGGAAGGATCGATTGCCGCGATCGCATTTTCGATCGAATCCGCACGTTCCTTGCCGCCTCGAACGACTGTGATCCTGTGCTGCGCAATTTCTTGCTGGAATCGAGCCAGGACATCATCATGATCTTCAGGCGAAACCGCAAGGATGACCTGACCGACATCTTTTCGACTCCAGAAGTGACGAGCCGTCTGAAGCCAAACTGCGCAGCCGCCCAACGGGGCAAAAGGTTTCTTGTATCGAATGTCTCCAAATCGGCTGCTTTTTCCAGCTGCCGGAAGAATGACGCAAAAACGGGCCATGTGCTGCTCCTAGCTGACCTATCCGGTATATTTGAAAATAAATTCAGAAAATTTTATGAAATTTTCCGGTGTGGGTACTTTTCATTCTTCGTCATTTTTATTAAAATAAAGTCAGGAGTTTTTTTGACTAAATTTATTCCGCAGAATTGGTGAACCTTCGCCCTTTTGTCTGTTGGGAATAATCGTTAAAATTAAGAAAGGAAGAGCATGTTAGGAAATCAGGAACCTTTTCCAGTAAAGGTCGCACATAGCCCAGACCCCGACGACGCTTTTATGTTTTACGCGTTGGCAAAAAACTGTATCGAAACGGGAACGTATCAGTTCACGCACAAGCTGGTCGACATTGAAACGCTGAATCAGCTTGCTTTCACTGGGCACTATGAATTGACGGCGCTGAGCCTCCATGCCTATGCGCATCTGCATGAAATCTACATGTTGTGTCCGTGCGGTGCTAGTATGGGTGACAATTACGGTCCAATGATCGTTGCGAAGGAAAATTTTACTCGTGACGAGCTGAAAAAGAAGACCATTGCCGTTCCCGGAACGCTTACAACAGCATTTCTGGCGGCCGGAATGTACATGGATGGTCCTTTTGACTACGTCGTGGTCCCCTTTGACCAGATACTGGACTGCGTTGAGGTTGGAAAAGTCTTGGAAGGCGAAAATGCAGGCCGTGAGGTCGCTGCCGGACTCATCATTCATGAAGGTCAGCTGACGTATATGGATCAGGGACTCAAACTGATCGTAGATACGGGCGTTTGGTGGATGGAAAAGACGGGATACCCCCTTCCTCTCGGAGCAAATGGGATCCGTAAAGATATGGGGATGGAAAATATTCGCGAGATCAATCGCCTTTTGAAAGCGAGTATACAGTATGGGCTCGATCATCGCCAGCCTGCGATCGAGTATGCACTTCAGTTCGGCCGAGGACTGGATCTTGCACTTGCAGATAAATTTGTTGGAATGTACGTGAATGACTGGACTCTCGATTTTGGTCCTCGCGGTCGTGAATCCGTACGCCTTCTGCTGGAAAAAGGCTTCCAGGCCGGTTTGATCCCCAAACTTGTCGTGCCTGAGTTTGTGGAGTGACCGTACTGCTGCACGATGCCTAAACAGTTTCACGTGAAACAAAAATTTTAAAGAATTTTGGAAAAGTTTCGCGTGATACCCTTGACAATTTTTAAATTTGATTCAAAATTAAGTAAAAGGACTGGAACAGTTTCCGATCCGTTTGCTTTTTCGATTTTACTTCTCAATCAAAATGGAGATTTCCTATGCCAAACATTCAGCCTATTAATGGTATTCGCTACAATCTTGGTCAGGTCGGCGCACTTTCTGACGTCATCGCACCTCCGTACGATGTCATCAGCCCGGAATTCCAAGACGAACTTTACGCCAAGCACCCGAACAACTGCATACGCCTTATTTTGAACAAAACGAATCCCGCGGACGATGAGCAGGACAACCGCTACACTCGTGCCCGGAAGATCATGAAAAAATGGCTTGACGAGGGCGTCCTTTTCACTGAAGCGGATCCTGCGATCTACGTTTACTACCAAGTTTTCGAATATGCAGGCCAGACCTATACGCGTAAAGGGTTTATGGCGGGTCTTGAAGTTCAGCCTTTTGGTCAGGGATGTGTTTTCCCGCATGAACAGACCCATGCCGCAGCCAAAGCGGACCGCCTGATGCTCACCACTGTCACGAAAGCACAGCTCAGCCAGATCTTCGGACTTTATCCCGATCCCGAGACGGAAGTTCTGGGCGTTCTCGAGAAAGCGATCGAAGGTAAAACTCCGTTGGAAGCCGTTGATCATCTGGGCGTCATCCACCGTATGTGGGTCGTGACGGACCCGTCGGTGATCGCAGCAGTTCAGGATAAGATCGGTAAAAAACCGCTCTTTATCGCTGACGGACATCACCGCTACGAGACTTCCTGCAATTATCTCGCGCAGATGAAGCAGCAGGGAATTTCCAAAGATCATCCCGCGCACTATGTCCTCACGATGTTTGTGGCTATGGAGGATGAAGGCCTTGCCGTTCTCCCGACGCATCGTCTTTTCAGCGGCGTCGAGGCTTTGGATTCTGACCAGCTGATCGAGAAACTCGGTGAGTGTTTCACGTGTAAAAAGGCCGGAATTGGTCCAGATCTTGCCGAAACGGTTTGGGAAGACATCGAAACACTCGATTCCCAGGATAATATCGCCCTCTATACTGCGAAAGATGATACCTGGACCATTGCGACCATTACAGATGCCGGTCGTGCAAAAATGGCCGAAGACGGTGTTGCTGCTGATCATTCGGAAGATTGGCGTGATCTGGGAGTCAGCATTCTTCACAAACTCGTGATGGATACCCTCCTCGGGATGCCGAACGCGCCGAAACCGACCTACGTCCACCTTGTTTCGGAGGTCGTCGAGGATCTCAAAGCGGAACCTGGAAAGTACCAGCTTGCTGCACTCGTAATGCCCGCGACAGTCGAAAATATCAAAACTCTTTGTCTCGAAGGGGAACGGATGCCGCAGAAGAGTACCTACTTCTATCCGAAACTCCTCTCCGGCCTGGTTTTCCGTTCTGTTGAAGGTAACTGATCAGGAGTCACTCATGGGACAGATCATCAGCATCATGAATCAAAAAGGCGGTGTTGGCAAAACGACTACGGCGATCAATGTCGCTGCATGTCTTGCACGTGCCGGCAGGAAGGTGCTGCTTATGGATCTGGATCCACAGTGCAACGCAACGAGCGGTCTGAACCAGAAGTCGCTTTCTGCTCACCCGCTTGTTGCTGATGTATCCTGGAGCAGCGCGGTCATCTCGACAAAGATCCCGAACTTCTTTCTGTTGCCGGGATGCCGCAGTTACAGACAAGTTTTGAAACTGCATGATGGAAGTACGATACCGTCTGAGAAGCTCCAGGAAATGCTTACTGGAGTCCTTAATTCATTTGATTACGTACTTCTGGACCTTCCGCCGGCAGTTTCACCGCTCTCGGAGACGGCTGTCATGATGGCATCTTTGGTCCTGATCCCGATCCAGTGTGAATTTTACGCGATGGACGGTGTCGTAAAGATGACCAGTATGATCCCTGCCGATAAATGGTTTTCCTGTGGGATCCTGATGACCATGGCGGATGTGACCCTTGAGCTCACAAAGGAGGTGGAATCCGAGATCCGAGAGCATTTTGGAGACATTGTGTACCAAACGTTCATTCCTCGTGATGTTTCCATCGCAGAGGCGGCCGGATATGGAGTGCCGGTAATCGAATATGCTCCGCGCTCCCGCAGCGCACGGGCGTACATTGAGCTAACTATGGAGATTTTGGAAAATGAGCAAGAAGAATAGGAAATTGGGGAGAGGACTCAGTGATCTTTTGGAACAGAAACGGATCCATGAAGAGGAGGAAAAGCGTCTGCTCGAGGAGAGGTCCGGATCAAAGGACACTCTACCTTCAGCAAACCTTTCTGAGCCATTAGAGACGTCCCTGGTCGACGAGAATGAGGAATATGAAGGTGACGACATGCCATTTCAATATTCCAAAAGCGGGATCTTTTCGGAAATAGCGGAATTTCCATCAGAACTCGACGAGGAAAGTTTGGCTGAAACTCAAAATGAGTCAACATTACTGTCAAAGAGCGGAGCTACTGTTTTGGACTTTCCGCATCAGGAAAGTGCTGGTCCAAAAACCTTGATGGATTTTGTTTCGGAAGAAGAACGTGAGGCACTTCCAGAGAAGTTGCCCGCAGAGGCCAGTACGTTTACGGCCGGCAATACAGCATCACGTCAGGAAGACCTTGCGGCTGTGGATCGTATTTATAATATTTCAGTCTCGCTTATCGATTCCAATCCATGGCAGCCTCGTGAGATCTTTCAGGCGAAAGAGATCTCCGAACTTGCGGAGAGTATCAAGATACATGGTCTTCTTCAGCCGATCGTTGTGCGAGAGGTGAAAAACCGTTATCAGCTGATCGCTGGGGAACGCCGTTTTCGTGCTGCGATGAAATTGAACTGGACGCAGGTTCCTGTTACGATCGTGGATGCTACAGATCGTGAGATGGCAGAACTCGCTTTGATCGAGAACATTCAGCGCAAGGATCTGAATCCGATCGAAAAAGCTGCCTCGTTCCAGAAATATCTTGACGAAAATCACTGTACACAGGAAGAACTTGCCCGCCGGCTTCAGATCGACCGATCGACGATCTCCAATCTTGTACGTCTTCTTACGCTTCCGAAGGTGATCCAGCAGATGGTGACGGATGAGCAGCTTACCCAGGGGCATGCCCGTTCGCTTCTCTCCCTGACGACGACGCAGGATCAGACAGCAATGGCGCATCGTATTGCAGATGAAAAACTCTCCGTTCGACAGACTGAGCAGATCGTTTCTGATTGGAAAGCGAAACCGATTATGGAACGCCGTCAAGAGTCGATCACCAAAGTTCCGACGACCTCGTCAGGAAAGGAAAAGAAGGAAAAGAGCGCAAATATACTTGACCTAGAACGCCAACTTCAGGATTCGCTTGATCTGAAAGTCCGGATCACTGTCAATCCAGCCGGGAAAGGAAAGCTGGAGATCTTTTTCAGCAATAACGAGGACTTTTCCGCATTAATGGCTTACTTTCGATAAAATCTTTGCCGGGTATTTCACGTGAAACCCGGCTCAAATCTTCTGAAGTATCATTGCTATCAAGCAATTCAGATGAGGCGTGAGATAGCGGG
>JAFQOH010000170.1:0-5878 GCA_017403345.1 Thermoguttaceae bacterium | reverse complement strand
TGTCCCACAACACCGCCGCCGCCATTTTCAGATTGGAAGCAGGCACCGCTGTACGCGGAGTTGTTTTCAAACAGATGTTCTCCTTCTACGATAATGACACCGTTTATGGATGTTTCGTTTTTCTCTGGGTATTTTGCGTATGCAACACCGCCGTATTTAGCTGAGTTGCCGACGAAGGAAGCGGATCCCTTGATCGTGATCGAACCGTCCGAATAGACCAACCCGCCATACAGACCGCCAGAATAGGTTTTATTAACATAATGTCCCGTACCGCCGGTAAATTTAATGGATTCCGCTTTCAGGGTACTGAGCTGCCCGCTTGGAACCGTGAAGAGACTGCCTTCATTTTCATCCGCAGGAGCGACGGAGATCGTGTATTCCGTACCGGGGGTGTTGGAGCGGATGGTGAGGTTTTCCGGAAGAACGATGGGGGAGGTAACGGTCGTGTCCTGCTCGATAGTGACGGTATCGCCGTCTGCGAGCGTGTCGGTGATGCTTTTCGCATCCGCAGGCGCCGCAGACAGCGCGAGGGCCATCAGCGCGGTTGCGGTGAGGGTGATCTTGCCGGTCTTGGCGAATGTGTTAAGCGCACGGCGAAGTTTGTTCGTGTTTGTTTTCATATTTTTACCTCATGTAATGAAATACTTGATGATCCCGGATATCTGATTTGTTTCCGTTTCGACGATGAAATTAGTAAAATGGAATGATCCGGTACTGCGGTCTGTTATCGTAAAACCGTCTGGAATCTTTAAAATATTTTTGTTTGACGCCTTATAACTCGTGCTTTTGTTTATATTTAGCTTTTCAACAGTATTGGAAATACTGAAAATTTCAGAATGACAGGAAGGACTGAAAAAACAGTCAGGATGCAAATAAATAGAACGGTTGGAATAATCGGAATAAAAATCAGAACGGACAGTGTGCGGGAGCGTTTGAGAGCGCGGAAAAGATGGGGATCGTGTGCCGTGCAGTCTTCTCTGCAAATTTTTTGCTTGGGGGCTTTTCAAAAAGGAGGATTTGTGGTATAATGCGGTATGTGTTCAGAAAATTGAGGAGCGTGAGGCTCTTTCGACCCTTTTCGGTCCAGCAGGACAAGGAGAAACGTCATGTTTTCAGGAATCGTTGAAGCGATGGGCACGATCGCCCGAATCGAGATGGAAGCCAATGGTCCGGGCTGTCGGCTCGTGATCCGTGAAGCGGGTATCGCGGCAGAAACGAAGGTCGCGGACAGTGTCGCCATCAACGGCTGCTGCCTGACCGTCGTGGAGAAGAACGGCGATGAACTGGGGTTTGACGTTGGGCCAGAATCGCTTGCCCGGACGAATCTCGGCGAGAAAAAGGCCGGCGATCTGGTGAATATGGAGCGTGCGCTTGCGGTCGGCGACCGGCTCGGCGGACATATCGTTTCGGGACACATCGACGGGACCGGCGTGCTGCTGGAACGGAAAGACGAGAAGGAATGGTCTTTCTTCAAGTTCGGCATCTCGCACGAGATCGCGAAACAAATGGTCGAAAAAGGCTCCATCGCCATTGACGGCACGAGTCTGACGGTCTGTGAGGCGGAACCGGACTATTTTACCGTCGCGCTGATCCCCTTTACGCTCGAAGTCACCACGCTCGGACAGATGCAGCCCGGGTGTGTCGTGAATCTGGAAACGGATATTCTGGCGAAGTACGTGCAGCGTCTCGTCGAATCGCGTGAGTGGGACGAAGGACAGCGCAGAGACTGACATTTGGGGGATCGTACATTTAAAATCGTGAAAGAAAGAAGGAGATCGACATGAAAATTGGACTCGCAGGGTATCAGGGGTCGGGAAAAAGCTCCCTTTTTCAGTGGCTGACAGGCGTAGAACCGGATCCGGCAAAGTCTCACGTCGGACAGAGTGCCATGGCGGCGGTTCCGGATGTGCGTCTGGATGAGCTGGCGAAGATCTTCAAGCCGAAGAAGCTCACGCACGCACTGATCGAAGTCACCGATACGCCGGGCCTGAGCCGGGATCAGGAAGGGAATGCGCAGAAACTTGCGTCGATCCGTGAGGCGGATTCTCTCGTGCTGGTCGTCGCGGGCTACGGCGGAGCGGATCCGAAAGACGAGTACCAGAAATTCTACGAAGATCTTCTTCTCGCGGACATGGACCTTGTTCAGCGGCGCATCGAGAGGGTGAAAGAATCGCAGAAACGCCCGCTTCCGAAAGAAGAAAAGGAAAAAGTCCAGTTCGAGATGGACACGCTCCAGAAAGTCAATGACGGTCTGGAATCCGGAAATCCTGTCCCGGCGAGCGCGCTGGATGCGGACGAACTGCACGTTTTGGCGTCCTTCCGCCTTTTCACGCACAAATCGTGTATGGTGCTGGTCAATACAGCCGACGACGAGCAGGATTACGCGCGGTTTAACGGGATGCTCGGCGACCAGATCCGCGTACTTGCCGCTCCGGTCTCGCTGATGCGGGAACTTTCCACTATGTCGGCGGAAGACGGTCAAATGCTCGTCGAAGAGATGGGCCTGAAGACGGTGGACCGCGATGAGATCATCACGACGATGATGGACGTTTCCGGCCAGATGACGTTCTTCACCGCCGGGGAAGATGAAGTTCGGACGTGGCTCATCCGCAAAGGCGCGACGGCGCTGGATGCTGCGGGGGCGATCCACACAGACCTCGCGCGCGGCTTCATTCGTGCAGACGTGATCCCGGTAGCCGACCTGATCCGCCTTGGGTCGGAGAGTGCCGTGAAGGCCGCGGGGCTTGCACACAGCGAGATGAAAGGCTATGTCATCCAGGACGGCGACAGTCTGCACATCAAGTTCAGCGTTTGAGGTCCTTTGATATTTCAAGTGGATATGTTAGGTTCGTCATACACGATATATTGGCGGACCTTTTTTGCGGCTCTTCCGGAATGTGTGTGGCGATCCAGATTCGATCTTACTGCGGAGAGTACAGAAGAGCCGCAGAAACACGCTAAAATGAAAAGGAGATCGTACTGACACGAATTTCACGGAAAATGCGGAAATACACAAATGGATCTTAATGTTAAAAATATTTGTGACGACTGCTTTGCGTTCTTTTTGTGTTGAAATTGGCGCTTCTTTGTAAGTTTTTTGTGTCTTTTGGGTGGAAAGTAGTCCACTTTTACTAGAGGGTCAGTACCATTCCTCGTCTTCCTCGTCCGGCATCGCGTCGATCCTGCTGCGGAAATATGTTACCGTAAGATATGCAGGTATAGCTGGAACAAGAAAAGCAAACAGGAAGGCGTAATCGACCCACACATCGAAATCTTTCCCGCGAACATTAGAAGGAGCGACAGCTGTACCAAGAAAAAGAAGGATCAGCAAAAAAGCCGAGTACAAAACAAAGAAAGTAGGTACCCCAAACCATTTTTGCAGTTTCTCTTTACGAGAAAGCTCTGGCTCCTTGGGCCGGGTGTTTCGGTAGATCCTCCACAAAAGAAAGGTTTGTATGAGTCGCAGCATTTCAAAACTCCGGAGGTATTATGGCAAACAGTAACGAAATCACAGTAACGATCCAGGGGGACAGCGCACAGCTGGTCCAGGCACTGGAAAAGGCAGAGAAAAGCCTTGAAAATTTCGGAAATTCCGCCGAAAAGGTAGCGGATTCCATGTCCGGGATCAAATCAGGACTCGTCAATTTCGCGGCGCTTACGGAAAGTTTTCAAAACGTATACTCTGCCGTTTCATCGATCGGCCAGGCTCTGATCAATACATTCGTTGCCGTCGGCGACGAACTTGACAAGATGGCAGACCGTACAAATATTTCGGTAGAAAATCTCTCAAAACTGAAATATGCCGCCGAAATGTCCGGTTCCGGGTTTGACACAGTGATTGACGGTCTGAAAACCTTTAACGAACAGCTGGGAGCTGCACGCTTGGGCGATATGGGGGCGATCGGCAAACTGGGGGCAGTTGGAATAAAAGCAGAAGATTTTGCCGGACTTGACGAACATTCCGCCTTTTTAAAATTGGCAAACCATATCGCCAGCATCAAAGACAGTGCCATTCAGACCCGCACGGCCATTGAACTCTTCGGCGATGCGGGCTGGTCGTGCTTGTTGGAACTGGCGGAAAGAGTTTTGGGAGCGTGTCCGGATTCCCGATGGAGACTGATTTTCACGCTTGGACGCTGGGGCGGTCTTCGTATTCCGTCGGAACTGGCGTTTCTCCGCTGGTCTGAAATCGACTGGGACGGCGACAAAATGAAGATCAACGTTCCGAAAAAAACAAGCCGGATCGAACAGGAACGCGGAAATTTTGCGTTTCGCTGGCTTCCGCTGTTCCCGGAAATTCGGAAAGCACTGGAAGAGTACCGGGACGAATATCAGGAACCGGACGAAGACTTTGTTTTTCCGGAGCTTGACAGCTCGGATTCCTGCGGACAGATACTTCGTCGGGAATTAAAGCAGATTTTGAATGAGGCGAAAATCCGTCCTTGGCAGAAATTATTCGTAAATCTGCGAGCTACGCGGGACACTGAATTGCAAAATCGTTTTCCGGTTTATCAAGTTGGCTACATTATGGGTCACACTCCGCAGGTCAGTTTGAAACATTATGCGCAGGTAACTGACGATGTTTTGAAACAGATGGCGTACCCCCAGTAAAAATTCGGGGGCAGTACCCATAGTGACCGTCACGCGGGTCATTTTTCGGGTCAGTAATAACGGGAAATAAGAAGAACTTAAAAGAAACGAGATTTCGCAAGTGCCGTAAAAAAGGGGACTTGCGGGAAACAATGGGCAAAAAAAGAAGGCAGAAGAAGAAATTCTCCTGCCTTAGCACCTCCGACTGGACTCGAACCAGCGACCTACGGTTTAGGAAACCGTTGCTCTATCC
This sequence comes from Thermoguttaceae bacterium, assembly GCA_017403345.1. Lineage (GTDB taxonomy): Bacteria > Planctomycetota > Planctomycetia > Pirellulales > Thermoguttaceae > RGIG3701. Next base: position 1,035 of record JAFQOH010000170.1, on the reverse strand, counting down.
ACCTGAGCTACGGAAGCAGATCCGTTGGCGGAAAATCAGGCTGGGGCTCAACTCTCCACCAAGTGACTCCTTTATTTTAGCTTTTTTTGTGTCTTTTTCAAGGGGGGGAGGGACTTTTTCTGCTGCTTTTTCTTTTTTTCGTAAAAAAACGCCAGACTCCTCTTTGCGCGGTTTCTGGAGGAGTGCTGGCGCCGGGCGGAGGCTCGAGATGAGTGAAGGTGCATCTCGAGCTGCAGATCTAGCTTCACGGTAGATGTTGGCTAGACTGCTCTCCGTTTGGGGGAATGGCTTATCTGCAGCCGCAGCCGCTTAGGGCACATTCTTCTTCGTTTTCTTTTTCGTATTCCTCTTCCTCGTTACCGTGAGACTGCTCATGAACAAGGAACGTGATCCATGAATTGCTTCGTCCTTCTTCTGGCGGTGTAAGAAGCATTTCGACTTCGTCACGGAGTTCTTCGGGAAGCTGGTCCAATTCGGAAGGTTCCAGACTCCAAGATTCTCCTCCCTGTGAGACGTAAATATCGGTCGGATGTCCCGTCTCGCGATGGATACGAATGTCCGTCTGCTCTCCGTTGATCATGCGGGAGAGGGAGAGATTCAGCTCGCGGTACGAATGTTTGGTATTGCCGTTTGAGAGATCCGGCCAAAATTCGTTGGAGCAGGACATCTCGTCCCTTGGGGATGTATGTGAGGAACTGCTGCAATTTTTCTTGGGATCGGACGATTTCGGAGCGCCATTGGAACTGTTGGTGTGTTCCGATCGGCACGAGGAGCCATGAATGGCCTTTTCCGAATGTTTGGAAGCTTTTTTTTCGTTTTTCATTTTTTTCCTTTCATGAATGAATGGATGTGGGAATTAAAGGGACCGAAGAGAATGAAAGGTCATTGGATCTCTGGGGTAATGAACGGTGCAGAGACAGCAGCCGGAGCCGGTGTTTCAGCTGGAGCCGGTGTTTCAGCTGGAGCCGGTGTTTCAGCCGGAGCCGGTGTTTCAGCCGGAGCCGGTGTTTCAGCCGGAGCCGGTGTTTCAGCCGG
>JAFQOH010000169.1:0-5934 GCA_017403345.1 Thermoguttaceae bacterium | reverse complement strand
ATTCGTCCTTGACCTGATCCCCTGTGGAAAATACTTCCCAGCTTGAATGCTGAACCAGGTAAAAAGGTAAATTTCAAAAATAATTAAAATTTTGACAATTTACCCCCTTGACTTGAATACAGAAACTCCTAAAAGCGACGCGAGACGCACCGCCTCCCAAAAGCGATGCGAGACGCACCGCCTCCCAAAAGCGATGCGAGACGCGACGCCTCCTAAAAGCGACGCGAGACGCGACGCCTCCCAAAAGCGATGCGAGACGCACCGCCTCCTAAAAGCGACGCGAGACGCGCCGCCTCCTAAAAGCGATGCGAGACGCACCGCCTCCTAAAAGCGACGCGAGACGCGCCGCCTCCCAAACTGGCTGCCCGTCATGCCGTCGCGCGTGGGACCTTTAGCCAAATTTTAAGCACGAAAAACACGAAAAACACGAATTTCACGCAATGATTTTAAAAATTTTTTAAGATCCATTTCGAGTGTTTCCGTGCCTTTTCCGTGCTCTCAGCGGTAAAGATCGCGGCCTCAACTCCGAGTCAGTCCCAAACTCCGAGTTGCCCCAAGAGGAGAGGAAGGTGTTTCGATCGCCTTTTTCACCCCTTACCCCCTTTTTTTTAGCAGTTCCAGTTCCTTAAATTTCAGATGAATGAAAGGTTGATTTTCAATGCAAATGAATCGAAATTCCTTTTTGCGTCTCATTTTACTTTCCTTTTTCACTCTGGTGATTTTCACCTCGAGCGTCTTTGCGGCAGATGGCCCGTACCGGATCGCAATGTACAAAGGGGGCGGCGTTTCCAAGTACTGTCAGTACGTGGTGGATGTCGTCGGAACGGATCCCGGACTGAAGCTGGAGATCGTGAACGAGCAGCAGATCCGCGACGGTGTCCTTGAGGAAGGCGCGTACGACATCGTGCTCCTCCCCGGCGGTCTTGCATACAAGCAGATCGAAGCGCTTCAGCCGGAAGGAATGACGAAGATCAAGGAGTTCATCAAATCCGGAAAGAGCTACCTCGGCATTTGCGCCGGCGCGTACGTTCCGATCAAAGAAAACTTCATGAACGCGGAGTTCAAAAGCCCGAAATGGTGGCGCGGAATGGGGAACCTGAAGATCGAGTTCTCGGAACTTGGCGTCAAGCTCGCCGGTGAGAAATACCAGGGAGTGCATGAGATCCGCTACGCGAACGGTCCGGTCATCAATGTGAATGTGGACCCGCGGAAACCGAAGTGTGAAGTTCTGGCGTGGTTCCGCACTGAATTTGCGAAAGATGGGACGGAACCCGGTATCCAGATCAATTCTCCGGCCATCGTTCTGACGGCGTACGAAAAGGGACTCGTCGTGACGGTCAGTCCGCACCCGGAACGCACTCCGGCGATGAATGACGTTCTGCTCAACCTCCTGCACCATCTCGGAAAGAGTGCTCGCGGTGAAAGACCGGCGGAAGACGCTCAAACGGAAGATGCCGGCAGCGTGGTGCTTTCGGATGCAGAACGCACGGAAATGAGGGAATACATGCGTGCGATGGCTGAAGTGACGTGGGTCCCGAAAGAAGACATTACGTGGTTCCGTCCGAAAAACGGCGTGATCTTCCATGCCGGCGAGACGTACAAAGGCCTCCCCTACACGCAGGACGGCCGTCTGACCAACCTGGAACTCTTCAAGGAATTTCTGACGGATGAGAGCGGAAAACCGGTCTACGGCGGCCCGACGGCATCGGATGAGTACCGCGGCTCGGACTGCTCCGCAGCCTGCTCGTACGCGTGGCGTCACGTGATCCCGAATTTCCCCGTTCTGAAAACGTGGCACATGGAACCGGGAGCGTTCTGTCTCGTGGATCCGAAAACGGGTTTCCCGGAACCGGTCCTGACGAAGGTCGGGGACTACAAATGGACGGACTTCCATGACAGCCTGGCCGTCATCAAGGAGAACGGCGAGGAAAAGATCATGGAGTGCTACCGTCAGCTCAAACCGGGCGACGGAGTCGTCAAGCGTCCCTACGGTCACGTCCGTTTGGTGAGTCGGCTGGATGCGGAAAATCAGAAAGTCTACGTCATCGAGCAGTGCGGACTCACGCCGGAGGGTCAGCTCAAGAGCGATCACCAGTCGTGGCGCGTCGAGTATGAATGCTCGTTCCGCGACCTTCTCGATGAAGGCTACCTCCCGATCCGTCCGTCCAGAAAAGTGATGTTTGACGCGCAGAACTAAAGTCTGCAATACAGAGAAAACCGCCTGGTTCCTGATGAAAAAGAACCAGGCGGATAACTGAAAGGTTGATTTTTATGAAAATAAGACATTTTTCCGTTTTGTTTTCCTTTCTTGCTCTGCTGCTCTTTTCCGCGTCGGTTTCGTCTGCGGAGGAACCATACCGTATCGCGCTGTACAGAGACGGCGGTGTTTTTAAGAAGTCCTATAACAATGTAGTGAAAGTTTTGGAGACGGATCCCGGCTTGCAATTTGAGACCGTAAACGGCCAGCAGATCCGCGATGGTATTCTCGATGGATTTGATATTGTGCTCCTTCCCGGCGGGATGTCAAACGATCAGATCAAGTCACTGCAGCCGGAAGGGATAGAACAGATTAAAAAATTTATCAGATCTGGAAAAGGATATGTCGGGATCTGTGCCGGGGCGGCCGTTGCGGTAAAACAGGATATTTTGAACGCGAAAGTCAAAAGTTCGATCTGGTGGCGCGGCAGAGGAGTCGTGAAGATCGAATTTTCAGAGGAAGGACGGAAGATCGTCGGGGAAAATTTCCAGGGGCAGTATGATGTACTCTATTCAAATGGCCCGATCGTGAATGTGAATGTCGATCCGAATAAACCGCAGTGCGAAGTTCTGGCGTGGTTCCGGACGGAAATGGCGAAAGGAAAGTCAGTTCCCGGTATTCAGATCAATTCCCCTGCGATTATCCAGTCGACCTGCGGCGAGGGGACCGTCGTGACGTTCAGCCCGCATTTGGAACACCCGCCGGAATTCTATGAACCTCTCCTCAAGATCCTGCATCACGTAGGAAAGAGAACGAGAGAGAACTGATTTGTCAGAATGATCGAAAGGACTGTTTTCATGAAAAACACATATTTTTCCGTTTTGTTTTCTTTTTTTATCCTGTTGACTTTTTCGGCGGTACTTTCGGCAGCGGAGGAACCATACCGCATTGCGTTATTTAAAGACGGCGGAGTTTCTGACAAAACGTGCGCGAGCGTCTCGAAAGTCGTGGAGAACGACCCGGCGTTTCAGATCGAGATCGTGGACGCTCAGCAGATCCGCGACGGAATTCTTGAGGAAGGCGCGTACGACATCGTGCTCCTTCCCGGCGGGTTGGCGTACAAGCAGATCGATGCGCTTCAGCCGGAAGGAATGAAGAAGATCAAAGACTTCGTTAAGTCTGGAAAAGGCTACGTCGGGATCTGTGCCGGGGCGTACGTGCCGGTGAAGCAGGATTTTCTGAACGCGGAGTTCAAAAGTCCGATCTGGTGGCGCGGCAGAGGTGTCGTGAAGATCGAATTTTCCGAGTTTGGAAAGCAGATCGTCGGGGAAGATTTTCAGGGACAGCAGGACGTTTTCTACGCGAACGGTCCGATCGTACACGTGAATGTGGACCCGTGCAAGCCGCAGTGTCACGTTTTGGCGTGGTTCCGAACGGAAATGGCGAAAGGAAAGTGCGTGCCCGGCATCCAGATCGATTCGCCCGCGATCATTCTGTCGGCCTACGGAAAAGGTCTCGTCGCGACGTTCAGCCCTCATCTGGAATCCGAGCCGTACCTCTATGAGCCGATCCTCAAGGTCCTGCATCACGTGGGAAAGAACGCGAGAATGGAAAAAACTGGTGCGGAAATCAGTGCGGAAACCGGTTCGGAAGACACTTTTTCCGATGCCGAACGTACGCGGATGGTCGAGTACATGCGCACGATGGCGGAAGTGACGTGGGTCCCGAAAGTGGACATCACGTGGTTTGACTCCGACGCGGGAGTGATCTATCGTGCCGGCGAGACCTACCGGGGGATCCCGTACACGCAGTTTGACCGTCGGACCAGCCTGGAGAGTTTCAAGGAATTGCTTCAGGACGAAGATGGTAAATCGGTTTACGTCGGACCTGCGGAGTCGGAGGAGTACCGCGGTGTGGACGGTTCCGCAGCGTGCTCGTACGCTTGGCGTCACGTGATCCCGAATTTCCCCGTTCTGAAAACGTGGCACATGGAACCGGGAGCGTTCTGTATCGTCGATCCCAAAACGGGCTTCCCGAAACCCGTTTTGACGAAGATCGGGGACTACAAATGGACGGACTTCCATGACAGCAAAGCAGTCATCGCAGAGAACGGCGAGGAAAAGATCACGGAATGCTACCGTCAGCTCAAACCGGGCGATGGTCTCGTAAAGCGTCCCTACGGCCAAGTGCGTTTGGTGAGTCGGCTGGATGCGGAAAATCAGAAAGTCTACATCATCGAGCAGTGCGGTCTCACGCCGGATGGAAAGCTCCGGAACGATCACCAGTCGTGGCGCGTCGAGTATGAATGCTCGTTCCGCGACCTTCTCGATGAAGGCTACCTCCCGATCCGTCCGTCCAAACATGCTTTTTTTTAAGGAAATCGTTCCATGAGTGAGTCCGCGGCACATGAAGTGCCAGAATCTAGAAAATCAGAGATCAATTGGAAAAAGAACCTCTTTTTCATTTGGATCGCGCAGATCCTAAGTATGGCCGGTTTTGCCGCCGCGATCCCGTTCGTGCCGATCTATATTCGCGACACGTGGGACGTCCGTGACGAGCGGGAACTTGGCGTCTGGATGGCAGCGTTCACGTTCGCGGGCCTCTTGAGCTACTGCATCGCAACGCCGATCTGGGGGGTCCTCGCAGACAGATTCGGGCGGAAGATCATGCTTTTGCGCGCGTACTATCTGAACGGACTCCTTTTCCCGTGCATGATCTTGGCCGTTTCTCCGGCTTGGCTGATCGCAGTTCGGGCCATCGTGAGCCTCTTCACCGGAACGATCGCCGCGTCGCAGACTCTCGTCGTGACCAGTACTCCGGAAGAGCACCACGGATTCGCGCTCGGCACGCTCACGACGTCGGTCTGGAGCGGAAATCTCATTGGCCTGGCGCTCGGCGGCGGCTTGATGCACTTTTTCGGATTCAAGACCGCCATCATCACCTGCGGCACGCTTTACCTCCTTTCCGGAGTTCTCTGCCACATTTTCATCCGCGAGAATTTCGTCCCGCCGAAACCGTGCGAGGGCAAAAAATGCCGCGGTGCGTGGAGCGGGCTTTCCGCCGCGATCTGGATCAGTTTCTTCATCATGTTCTGCGTTGCGATCGCGCGTAAATTTGACGAACCGTACGTTTCCCTCATGATCGAGAAGATCCACGGTCCCCAAAACACCGCGCTGCACACGAGCTGGATCTGCGGGTTGACGGCACTTGGCGGGATCTTTTCCGGCATCCTTCTCGGAAAACTCTGCGACCGGTACACGCCGCAGAGAGTCGCAGTTCCCGCTCTGATCGTTTCCAGCGTCACGATGTTTCTGATGGGGATCGCGGGAAATCTTGGACTTTATGGTTCGATGCGCTTCATCAACAGTCTGGCTGGTTCCGGATTGGAAACTGGGCTGCTCGCACTCCTTTCGAAATTCACGAGAGTGGAAAGACGCGGAGCGGTCTTTGGGCTAGCATCCTCCATCCGAATGAGCGGCATTCTCGTCAGTACGTTCCTTAGCGGCGCTGTCGTTTACGGTTTCGGACTGCGGAACGTCTGTCACGTTGCCGGGGGACTCTTCATCCTCTGCGTGCCTCTCTTCTGGCTGACGGCCAAGTTTGTCCGAGTCCCAGAAGAAGAAACGCCGGCGGAAGAAAGCTCGCCAACCTCCGCGTGACGCACAGAAATTTAAATACAAACAGCAGTTTAAAAAGTTCTTGAAGAGGGAGTCTGAGGGAGGAACAACTTTCAAGAT
>JAFQOH010000168.1:0-18013 GCA_017403345.1 Thermoguttaceae bacterium | reverse complement strand
TTCGGTGAGGCCCTTGCCGCGCGGGACCTGAATGAGCGTTTTGCCGTCGGCGGTGAACAGGATGCCGTCTATACTCTTGAAATGCGTATTGCCCGCAGAGACACGGATCTCGGTCAGTTGATCGCACCCGGTAAATGGACCGTATCCAATGCTCGTCACGCTGTCGGGGATCGTCACCGACGTGAGGCTCGTGCACCTGGAGAACGCGTCCTCTCCAATGCTCGTCACGCTGTCGGGGATCGTCACCGACGTGAGGCTCTTGCAGGAGCTGAACGCGGAATCTCCAATGCTCGTCACGCCGTAGGGGATAGTGACGGTGGAGGCGGAGCCGGTGTATTTGGTGATGGTGAAGTCGCAGCCGGAACGGAGGTGTTTGCCGATGGTGACGGAGGAGGCGTCGACGGTGTATTTACTGATGGTGTATTCGAATCCGAGGTTTTTCAGCTCCGTTTCGAGTTCCGTGAGGATGGGGTCAGGTTCCTCTGTGTATTCGGCAGCCCAGGCGGCGATGTCGGCAATGAGGGCCTCGTCTTCCGGCGTGATCTCATCCGTGATCGGTGCTGTGCCGAAAAAACGGACGTGCTGGACGTACTCTCTGTCGGCTTCGGAGAGCTGCGCGAGCGGGATAGTGCCGATCCCCAGCGGCGTGCGGAGCCGGATGATGTTGGGATCCTGTGCGTCAATCGTGTCTCGGAGCCAAACGGCTTCGATCGAGACCCCGCTCACCGTCGTCCACGTGCGTTTGAGTTCCTCGGCCTGAATGAGCGCGGGAAACAGGAACATAAACAAAAACAACAGTTTTCTCATAGTCTTCCTTTCATTTTTTTGAGTGTTGTGCTGAACTGTAATATAAAATATAAAGAGATTTATTTCCGGAAATTACGCAAATTTTTTGAAGATCTTTCATTCTTCTTGACTTTATTTTACTATTTTGCCCAAAAAAATCAAGGGGGAGTGTTTGTATTCAGGATGTATTGTTGTTGAAAAAGACAGAAACACGTTCTGAAGCCCGATCCTCCCACAAGTTTCTCCGTGCGCCGCTGCGTTCTGCGGGGAGTCACAGCGGCGCAAAAAGTCCCTCGTTTGAGGTTTTCATTTCAGTTTCAGGATTCCGGCATGAATGTCGGCATGACGAGCCCTTTTGCCGGAGCGCCTCCTCCAAGAGTCTGCCCCACGTGGAGCTCCGTATTGCGCGCGCCCCAGGAATAGAGCGTCCGAATGGCATTCTGAGCCGCACATGGAACGAGAAAGATCGGTCTCGCTGCCGGAAGTGCGTCCTGCGGCTCCGTGAAAGCACGGTAGGCTGTGAAGATCAGAGCGAGCATGGAATCTTCGTCCCGCATGAACCCCGGCCCCAGCATGCAGCTTCCCGGGTCGCAGACAGAGGAAAGAACGCCTGTGAGTCCCGTTTCCGTTTCGAGGACCCACGTACGCCACGCGCCGTCTGGATTTTGGATGAAGTAGGTGAAGTCTGCCGTATGGTCTCGCCCGGTCAGTTCCAGATCCAGCGCGGTGATCGCCGGAACGTCGGCGAGCTGGGCAGGACGCACGCTCGGAAGGAGCCGCGAAACGTTTCTGGAAAGCATTTTTGAAACTTTCTGCGAGTCAAAATTCGGAAACATCATGTCTTGAAAGACCGTGTGCGGCACGAACCCCATCCGGCTGTAGAGGGAGAAAGAATCCAAATTCATGGCGCTGGAAACGAGATGAAGCGGCAAATTCTGCGACTGGGCGATCTCGATGATGTGTTCCAGGATCCGCGGTGCGACGCTTTGTCCGAAATAGTCCGGATGCACGTTCATGATCCCGAGCGAAATGTGCGTGGGACGCGGATGGACGAAACAGGATCCAGCGATCCTTTGTGCGTCACTGTCCCAGGCGATCAGATGGTTTTCCTGTCCGTCGAGGGCCGCGTACGTTCGACAGAAAAGGAGCGCGGAATCTTTTTCGCCAGTGAAGACCGAGAAACCGCGGTTTTTTTTGTACCAGGCGTTCGTGGAATCGTAAATCAGGTGCGCAGCTTCGCGCTGATGGGCCTGTGTCGCGGAAATAATAGTGATCGGCATGAAATGCTCCTGTGGGAAAATAGGAAAAGGAAATCGTGATTTTGTAATGGAAGTAAAATTTCCATTTGAGAAACTCATAAGAAAACGAAAGTCCAAGAAATTTTCAGACTTTCGTTTTTATTTTTGCAGTCTTCTCTTACGGCCTGAATTTCAGACGTCGCAGATACCGAATGCTTCCGCTAGGCTCTTGAGACCGTCGCGGCGCGGAACGAATTCCTGTCCGATCCAGCCCTGGTAACCGGTCTCGGCGATCTCGCGCATGATCTTTGCGTAATCCAGTTCCTGAGATGCCAAGTCGATCTCCGCACGTCCCGGCCATCCGCCCGTGTGGTAGTGTCCCCAGCAGTCGTGATGCTCGCGAATGTCTTTGATCGGGTCTTCCCCCATTTCACGGGCATGATAGATGTCATAGAGGATCTTGAAGCTGGGCGAATCCAGTTTGTGCGTCAGTTCCACACACCATGCAGTCGAGTCTGCCATATAGTCTTTGTGGCCGTGGCTGTTGAGAAGCTCCATGCAGAGGATGATTCCTTTTTTCTCGGCGTAAGGTACGACTTCCTTCAGACCGGTGACGCAGTTCGCCAACCCTTCTTCTTTGCCCATACCTTCGCAGTTTCCAGACATGCAGATGACGTTTTTGAATCCCCAGCTGACAGCTTCGTCAATGCACGCTTTCGTTTTTACGATGAGTTCTTCGTGGTATTTCGTGTGGTTGAAACCGCGGGTGATCCCCATCGGAGCGGGCAGCATGGCACAGGAAAGACCGTACTTTTTCATGACTTCCCACTGCCCCGCGTTGGTGAGCTCAAGCGACTTCACGCCGATCTTTGCGACCGCTTCACAGAACTGATCCAGAGATATATTGTTCTTTTTCATGTATCCGCCGTAACACCAGAGGCACGCAGACTGCTTCAGGCCGTATTTCGCAGCTTCCGCAAATGCAGAACTGATCCCCGGAAGCATTCCGGCAGCAGAAAGAACGGCAAGGGATCTCATGACTTCTCGTCGATTCATAAAAATTCTCCTGAATTGAGGTGGGAGGAGTTTGGGAGATCGTGTTCCCGAAACTCACCGATCGAAACAAAAACATTTTTTTCTAAATTTCAAGGATACACGATTTACCCAGAAAACGCAAGAGGGGAGAGTCCTAAATTTCCTGAAATTTTCTGAAATTTATCCAAACTCGGACACTTTACCGCACTGGCGCCTCTGTGCGTTCCTGTATTGTGAGGGGATGATAGGTCAATTATCTGCGGTTGCCGGAATATTTCGTTGGCCGCGATCACTTAAAAAGATGCCCCTGGAGCTCCCAAAACCAGCCGCCGACTAGTTCCATGATGGAATTACTGCTTCCGACTGCTGACGGATTTTTTATGTAGTAAAATGCAATGAAAATGAAAAGCGAGAGCAGAAAGATCCATTTGAAGACATAGTACGTGATCGGAGTATGGATGACCTGGCACTGTCGATTGTTCAGGATAAACTGCTGGATGGCGTCACGCCGCAGTCCGCGGGAACCGGAAAGTTTCAGAACACGCAGGTGCGGCAGACCATCCAGTTGGTGGAGCAGGGTGTCAGAGAGTTTTGAGAAACTCAAATCTAGGCAAAAATCTTCCTTCATCCGTTCATGAAGGACCCAGATCTGCCCTCGTTCCAGGTTTCGGATCATCTGTTCATCCGCCCAGCTGTAGTTGACAGTAAATAGTTTTTCACGGCCTTTCGAGGTGCGGATATTCATTGTTTTTTCCGAAGGAGTCCTGACGACTCCGATCATTTCGGAACCGACCTGACGCAAAAAACCGATCAGGATCTCTTTGGAAAATTCAAATGCGATGAACGCAGCAACTCCCAATTCTCCCAAATTTCCTAAGCTGGCCATACTGTTCCTTTCTTTTGGTACTTAATTCTTTTTTAGAAACTTCCATTCAGAATGTATACCAATTCTAGCAGATTTTTTCTGTTTGTCAATATGGGAAACTGTATTTTCCAGAAACTTTTTCACGAATTTTAATTTTTTTTCCATCTCATGAAGAACGAGAAGTGTTTCTTTCATTTAGAGAATTAAAATGGTTCTGCCGGAAAGTGTGTACCGATCAGGTCCGATCTCACCACGGAGAGTATAGAAGAGACGCAGAAACACACTGAAAAAAAGAAAGAAAAGAGAAAAAAAGGCAGTGAACGTGCCCTGACACGAAGTTGCACGGAAAACACAAAAAGAGTTGCACGGAAAACACAAAAAGACACAAATGAATTTTTAAAAATTCAAAATAATGTTCGAGAAGTCTATTTTTTACTGTTTTTTGTCTTAAGATCCGTGTTTCTCTGTGAGTTTTGCGGCTTCAGTGGTGAAACTGGTACACAATTTCGGGATGAACCTTAAAAATTTTTCAATTTTTCGTGATTTTTGGAAATTTACGACTCTTTAAGTCTAAATTTATTAAAATGGTGTAACAGTCTGCGGTTCTTTAAACGGGGAATGTGCCGCCGGGGCGGCCTCAGTCTCTCTCAACGTTTTCAGTATGATGCACGCTGCATTTTTATGCTGTAAACCTTACTTTTAACTGTTCCGACCTTGAATTCATGGGAGAATATTATGTTCATGACTCAAAAAACCAACAGAAAGATCCTTAAAACAGAACTTTCGATATTCCGCTTTTCCAAGGAAATGACCGATCCTATTTTCCCTGTTTTTTTGAAGAAAAGCAGTGGAACTATGAAGATGATCCGCCGATCGATCTTTTTTCTGGTTTTTATTTTGTCTTCCTTTGCAGCATTGAGCGGAGTTGCCGATGAACTTAATGAACCCATGCGGACGTGGACCTCTCAGAAAGGGAAAACCGTACAGGGAGTCTGGCTTCCCGAAAAAGATTCAAGTGACGGAAATACTGTTTTCATTTTGAAAAAGAACGGTAAAGTGGGAAGAGTCAAAGTGAGCGCTCTCTCTCCTGCGGATGCACAGTACATCAGGAACCGTCAGGCTTTGCGCCGCCGTCAGAATAGCGGGGAAACCGATGAGATCGTTCTGGATGACGGATCGCTCCAAGATCTTTCGACTCCTTCTGTCTCTCCTGTTCCTTTCGGACCGATTCGCTCACCGCAGCAGTTTTACGGCTCTTCGGCCGTTCCGATGCAGCCGCAGATCGGAATCGAAAAATATAGTGAATTTTCTGAACTGGAGGAACGGGAATGTCTGGAACTTATCAGAGAATTTGGTAGTACGGGAAAAAAGGAGATCCTCAAAACACACACTTCCCAAAAAGTGGATGAGCGTAGGTATCTTTTTACGACTGCAAAGTGGTACAAAAACCTCTATGATACACTCGATATAAAAAATCCGAACGAAGACGCGCTGCGGATGATTATTTGTGACCGAGTCGAAGCGTTCCGAATGCGTTTCTCGCAATTCACTGACTGCGCAGCCGAAACAGAATGGCTTACGTATTTTGAAAGTTCCATCCTCCTTGCTGATGAATTTCTTCAGAAATTGGGAAATGCAATTGCAGTACGTGACCAAAAACTCCGTGAGTGCCGAACGATTGGAGAACGTGAGAAGCTCAACGCGGTTCATGAGGAGTACGTGAATACGCTGACCGATGAATTCCTTCAAAAACTGACTCCGCTGAACGAGAGTATGCTCGCACTTGAAGACCAGCTCGTCAGGAAATATGGATACGTGACTTACTCGCCGGCAGCAAGCAGTATGGCCCTGAATATCGATGCAGCGATCTCAAACGAAGATATATATGTGCTTTTCGATTATTGTTTGAATGAGTTCAGAGATTCTGTTGTGATCCAGTGGGAAAACAAGAACAAGTCCAAAGCGCTTGCGAGTCCCTCCAATAATGAGGCTGACCTGGAAAAAGTCATCGCCTACTACTGCTATCTGGCCTCTCTTATTCCGGAACATTCCATGTACGATATCGACCGCGGCGTGATCCTGAAAGGGATCATGGATTCTCTGGTCGCTTACCGGGTCTTTGAATCCGAAAACTTCGATTTGGATTTTGCGATCGAGTGCAGTAAATTCACCCTGGCGTACTTTACCGATAATACAGGCGAATGCAGATTCGGGCTCATGGCGATCCTTCAGGCTGAAGGGGAGTTCGACATGGCGATCGAGCTGGCACGTGAACTTATGGATATCTACAAGGGGAATTACTTTTATGCACTGCGCTCAGCGTCCCTTTGTGTCGAGAAAAAAGATTATGAGAGAGCTTTTATTTGGTTCGAAGCAGCAATCTCTGTCGGTGCACTCTGTGAATACGTTCCGACCATGCAGGCAGGTGAACCGGTCTATCATGCGGATTTCGCACTGATACGGCCAGATGTCTTCTGCGAGCTTCAAAGACAGGATCCTGAGCGTTTTGCAAACATCCTGCGCCCGAGCCTTTCATGGGATCACAGACTCGGGAACGAATATGATATTTTCCAAATTGCCAATCATAGCCCCTTCCCGGTACACAATGTAAAATTTAAAGTGATCTTCAGCGACGGTAACCGTACATGGACGAGAACCTACTATACAGATCGGATCGAGGCGGGAGACGTACTTACGGGGGATACGACGGACGGAAACCACTGCGCAGTCCGTTACCCAACCAGCACCAGCGCGGAGATCACGTGTGATGAAAATGTCCAAAGATGATACTTTGCCTAGGAGTAAATGAGGAGCTCCAAGTATTCATATCTAAAAAATAAAAAACGCGGAGAAAGGTAAAACGCCATTCTCCGCGACAGTTTTAAATCTTAACAGATCCGCTATTTTTGACGATGGGATGCATCAACCGCCGAAATCGTCGAAGTAAATGTTCTCACGCTCCACTCCAAGCGAATCGAGCATTTTGCAGACCGCGCTGGTCATCATCGGCGGGCCGCACATGTAGTACTCGCAGCATTCCGGAGCCTTGTGGTCTTTCAGATACTCGTCGTGAAGGACCTGATGAATGAAACCGGTCGGTCCCGTCCAGTTGTCTTCCGGAAGCGGATCACTCAGTGCCAAGTGGAAACTGAAGTTCGGGAACTCCTTCTCCAGAGCACGGAATTCGTCGTCGTAGAAGACTTCACGCAGGGAACGCGCGCCGTACCAGTAGGAGATCTTGCGGCCGCTCTTCAGACGCTTGAGCAGGTCGAAAATGTGCGAACGGAGAGGCGCCATACCGGCACCGCCGCCGACGTAAACCATTTCCGCGTCGGTGTCCTGCGGGAAAAACTCGCCGTATGGACCGCTGATGGTCACTTTGTCGCCCGGTTTCAGGCTGAAAATGTACGAGGACATGATTCCCGGAGGAACATTCATTCCGCGCGGCGGGGTCGCGATCCGGACGTTGAGCATGATGATGCCCTTTTCTTCCGGATAGTTCGCCATGGAGTACGCACGAAGATTCGGTTTGTCGACCTTTGAAACGTAATCCCAGACCTTGAAACGGTCCCAGTCGGGATGGTATTCTTCGTCAATGTCGAAATCTCTGTACGCGACTTCGTACGGAGGGCATTCGATCTGAATATATCCGCCCGCTTTGAAGTTGACTTCCTCGCCTTCCGGGATCTCAAGGACGAGTTCCTTAATGAACGTCGCGACGTTTTTGTTGGAGCGAACGGTGCAGACCCACTTTTTCACGTCGAACACTTCGGCCGGAACGCGGATCTTCATGTCCTGCTTAACGGCAACCTGGCAGGAAAGACGCCAGTGGTCGCGCACTTCGCCGCGGGTGAACTGGTCTTTTTCGGTGGGGAGGATGTCTCCGCCGCCCTCAAGGACCTGAAGGCGGCACTGACCGCACGTTCCCTGACCGCCGCAGGCACTCGCGACGAAAATGTTTTTGGAAGCCAGAGTCTGGAGGAGCTTTCCGCCAGCCGGCACGGTAAGCGTTTTGGACGGATCATCGTTGATCTCGATCTTCACGTCTCCCGTCGCGACGAGGAACTTACGCGCGATAAGGATCGCGCAAACCAGTACCATCACCACGCCGGTAAACATGGCGACGCCAAGCCCAATCTGCTGACCGGAGGAAGCGGCAGCAAAAATGAATACCTGGTTACTCATATTTTAAACCTTTGATTAAGTGTGAATTCTTTTAAAACCTGATTGAACCTGAATCGGCTCACGAACGCTCAGATGCCGCTGAAGGTCATGAACGCCATGGCGATGAGACCGACGGTGATGAACGTGATGCCTAAACCGCGCAGACCAGCCGGAATGTGACTATACTTGCAGCGTTCACGCACGGCCGCGAGAATGACGATGGCCAGTGCCCAGCCCGTTCCGCTTCCGAAACCGTAACAGACGCTTTCCATTAAATTGTAGTCGCGCTGCTCCATGAAGAGCGAACCGCCAAGGATGGCACAGTTCACCGTGATGAGCGGAAGGAAAATTCCCAGCGCGTTGTAGAGCGGCGGGAAGTAACGGTCGAGTGTCATTTCCAGAATCTGGACCATGGCGGCGATGACGCCGATGAAACAGATCAGCGAAAGGAACGTGAGCGAAACGCCGTCCACCAGCGCGTTCTCTTTCAGGAAATGGTTCAGGATCAGATTGTTGACCGGGATAGTGATGGTCTGGACGACGATGACGGCAATTCCCAATCCGATGGCGGTCGAAACGCGTTTCGAGACGGCTAGGAACGTGCACATTCCCAAGAAGAAGGAAAGCGCCAGGTTGTCGATGAAAATCGAACGCACGATTAACTGAATGTATTCCATGTTCGTCCTCCTTTTTATTCTTCGATCTGCGACGGGTCAAACGTTCTGAGGATCCAGATGAAGAATCCGATCAGGAAGAACGCGCTCGGAGCCAGAAGCATGAGTCCCCAGGGCTGGAACCATCCGCCGTCGTTGACGGTCTGGAAGACGGTCATGCCGAGGAGTTTTCCGGAGCCGAGAAGTTCACGCAGTGCCGCAAGAATGACCAGCACCATGCTGTATCCGAGACCGTTGCCGATGCCGTCTAGGAAACTGGGGATCGGCGGGTTTTTCATGGCGAATGCTTCCGCACGGCCCATCAGGATACAGTTCGTGATGATGAGACCGACGAAAACGGAAAGCTGACGGCTGATCTCAAAGGCGTACGCCTTCAGAACCTGATCCGTCACGATAACGAACGAGGCGATGACGACCATCTGCACGATCATTCGGATGGAATCCGGGATGAAATTTCGGATGAAACTGATGACCATGCTTGAGCAAGCAGTCACGATCGTGACGGCGAGTGACATAGTGATGGCGGTTTCAAGTTTCGTCGTGACGGCGAGTGCCGAGCAGATGCCCAGAACCTGCAGAGCAATCGGATTGTTGCGGAAAATGGGCTTCAAAATGATTTCTTTGTATTCGGACATTATTCATTTCCTCCCATTTTTTCTTCTTCGGCGATTTTGTCGAGTACCGGTTTGTAGAGGGCGAGCCAGTAACCGACCGTACCGTTCACACCATTGCACGTGAGTGTCGCGCCGGAGATGCCGTCCACTTCAAATTCGGAATCCATCGGAGCCGCCCCCTTGATGACGCGGATGGCAGGCTGATTGCCGTCAAAGGCTTTCTTTCCGACCCAGCGGGCAGCCCAGTTCGGGTTTTCGACTTCACCGCCGAGACCGGCCGTTTCTCCCTGATCGTAGAAAAGGAGACTCTTGACGGTGTTCATGTCGCTTCCGTCCAGAGCGATGAAGGCGGACATGACGGACCAGAGTCCGCGTCCGACGATCGGGATCACGACGCGCTTTTCTTTGGTTTCGGGATTCTCCGCGACGAAAAGCAGACCATAGCGTCCGCGGGAAGCGAGTCCCACGTTGAACTTCGAGCCGGTGATCGCGACGGATTCACCCGGGGTTTTGGCCGCAGTGCGTTCGTCGTACTGAAGGGCTTCCGCACCTTCCGCAACGATCTTCTGGGTGGAAAGATCCACTTTCAGGATCTGGACAGATTCGAGGAGCTCTTCGCATTTTTCGGCGGAGATCTTGTCGTTTTTGTCGATCAGACCGCAGGCGATGAGGATGTTTTTGTTCTTGAACAGTTCCGCGTTTTTGGCCTGGATCGGGCGGAGGATGACCGCGGCCGACGCGACGAAAACGGAACAGACGGCACAGACCACGAACGCGACGAGGAACGTGCCGAAAACGGAATCTTTCATTTTAGACATTGCGCAGCTCCCTTCTCTTGATATTGGCCTGAACGATGAAGTAGTCGATCAGCGGGGCGCAGACGTTTCCGAAGAGGATCGCCAGCATCACGCCTTCCGGGTAAGCCGGGTTGACCGCACGGACGAGCAGGACGAGGAAACCGATGAGGAAACCGTAAACGTACTGTCCGATGGAAGTCATGGAGGCCGTGACCGGGTCGGTGGCCATAAAGATCATACCGAACGCGAGACCGCCAAGGACGAAGTGCCAGTGGGGGAAGACGCCGTAAACCGGGTCACTCACGGAACCGATCGCGTACAGGAAGTAGAAGAAACCGGCGGTAGCCATGGAACCGGCGAGCATGCTCGCCATGATGCGCCAGGAGCCGATGCCCGTGTAGATGAGCAGTGCCGCACCGATGAGGCACGCGAGCGTCGAAGTCTCACCCATCGAACCGGGGATCAGACCGATGAACGCGTAGAACCAGTACTGCATTTCGGTGAGTCCCTGCGCGGAAGCGAGCTGACGGATGCCGTCCATGCCGCTGGTCAGAGTCATTCCCAAAGGCGTGGCGGAGGAGATACCGTCCACCGCGACCCAGCACGCGTCGCCGGAGATGTTCGTGGCGAAGGTGAAGAAGAGGAACGCACGCGCGGCAAGCGCGGGGTTGAGGAAGTTGCGGCCGGTACCGCCGAAGATCTCCTTCGCGACGACGACGCCGAACGTGATGGCGATGGCGACCTGCCAAAGCGGGATCGTGGCGGGAAGCGTCAGCGGGAGAAGGAGCGAGGTGACGAAGAAACCTTCATTGATCTCTTCTTTCTTTACCGAGGCGAAGAGCAGCTCCCAGAGGATACCGACGATGAACGTCACGGCATAGACCGGGACGAAGTAGAGCGCGCCGTAAACGCAGCACGCGAGCCAGTTTGAAGGATCGGCGGTCAGCGCGAACATTCCGCAGTCTTTCGTCCAGTCGATGAGCTGCGTCATGAGCCATGCCTGCCACTGGAACGAGAGCCAGCTTCCGCTGACGGGGATCTCTGCCATTCCGGCGGCCTGCATCGCGGCGAAGGCCTGGTATCCGGTGTTGAACATTGCCCAGAGGACACACGGAAGGACGGCGATCATGACGGTCGTCATCGTGCGTTTCAGGCAGAGAGTGTCGCGCACGTGCACGGTGCCGGAAGCGACGTGTTTCGGCGTGTAGAGGAACGTATCGATCGCATCGTACGCCGGGTAGAGCGGCTTCAGAAGTTTGTTATTTTCAAACAACGTGCCGACTTTGTCCATAATTTTACGCAGCATGAGATCAGCCCTCCTTCTCAATCGTAGTCAAGACGTCGCGGAGCATCGCGCCAAAGTCGTTTTTGCCCGGGTCGACGAACGTGCACAGAGCGAGATCTTCTTCCTCAAGCTCCAGCGCGCCGAGAGCTTCTGCTTCTTCCAGATCTTTGTACGAAAGTGAGCGGAGAAGGTAGGTCGGCACGATGTCCAGCGGCATGACTTCCTCGAAACTTCCGATAGGAACGATCGCGCGGTGTCCGCCGTGGAGACCGGTCGTCATGCGGAATTTCTTCCACGGATAGAGGCTGGAGAAATTGACCCACTTGAAGGAGTACTTGGTGAAGCCAGGCATGACCCAGCCGAAGAGATAGCGTTTGTCGCCTTCTTCCAATACTGTGACCTGCGTATGGTAGCGTCCCAGATACGCCAGCGCGTCGGCGGCGGTCCGGCCGTTGAGGACCGAGCCGCTCACGATGCGGTTATCGTTCTTGAGGAGTTCCCCCTTCGTGATCTGCGAAATGCTCGCGCCCATGCGGGTCTTGAGCAGACGCGGACGATCCACCCGCGGACCGGCGAGCGAGATGACGCGCGTGACGTCCAGTTTACCCGTCGTGAAGAGTTTTCCGATCGCGATGACGTCCTGGTATCCGATGTACCAGACGACGTTTTTCGTGCTCGCAGGACGCAGGAAGTGGATGTGCGTGCCGGAGAGGCCTGCCGGATGCGGCCCCTTGAAGGAGGCTTCCACGAGACCTGGAATGTTCAGTTCTTCGCCCGGAATGTTAGCGCCGGCTGCACGGCAGACGAACATCTGGGGAGCTTTCAATGCAGAAATGACCTGAAGACCGTCACAAAACGCTTTTTTGTCTGCTGCGATGACGATCTGAGGATCCGCTGCGAGCGGGTTGGTGTCCATCGCGTTGATGAAAATCGCGGCCGGTGCGGAATCGACTGCCGGGACTTTACCGTACGGACGCGTGCGGAAGGAGGTCCAGAGACCGCTTTCGGTCAGTTCTTTTACGACTTCTTCACGCGGGATGGAGGCGAGTTTCGTATCTTCATATTTGCCGAAAGTCAGCGTTTCGCCTGCGGATTCCATTTTGTGATCGACCGTAATGACGATCGACTGGAAGGAACGGCGTTCGCCGCGATTGATGGATTCCACTGTACCGCTGGCTGGAGACGTGAACTGTACACCAGGATTTTTCATGTCCGTGAACAGTACTTGGCCAAGTTTGACCTTATCTCCCACCTGAACAGCCAATGCAGGACGCAGACCCACATAGTCCGGCCCCGCCAGCGCAACTTTACTGACCGCTTTTGCCCCGTGGATCTTCTGTTCCGGCGGACCGGCGATCGGAAGATCAAGGCCTTTTCTAATCGTAAATTTCTGCATAGCTAAATCTTCTTGGGATTAAATAAAACGACTCAATTTTTCTATGGATAGGAATTCGGAAACGCTGCCCAAGGACAGTGTCCCGTCATGTATGGCACTAAGAATGTACTTAGTCCCACACAGATTCCCTATTGTACCACAATACTAACTATTTTCGACGGGGGACCCCCCTCTTTTTCAAGATTTTTTTGGAAATTTTTGAGATTTATGCCGATTTTTTGGGGTTTTCTTTATGGTTTTCGGCCCCAATGACAGAAAAAAGGAGTTTTTTTACGGTTTCGCCAGTAGCTGCATGGGATTTTGCATCGCGATTTTTACCGCTGAAATGCGAGAATGAGATTCGAAAGTGGAGTTGGCTGGAGCTCTTTAACGCGAATTTAACGAAGTACACGATTTCACAAAACAATTTGAAGAAGGAAGCTCCTTTCGAGTTTTTTGTGCTTTTCGAGAATTTCGTGTCCGGACTTACTCATTTTTCCTTCTTTATTCCGCATTTATTCCGCGGTACGGATCAGTGCCTTGAATTTTTCCGCGAACTCCGGTTCCGTTCCCATTCCCAGAAGCGCGCAGACTTCGGGGGTGATCTCGAATTTTCCGTTTTTCGAAGTCAGACCGAGCACGCAGACGCAGACGCAGTTTCCGTTCTGGATCCGTCCTGCCGCGATCCCGGTATGTCCTCGCCACTGAAACTCTTCCTTGAAAAGAAGATTTTCGCTGTCTTTCACCATTTCCTGCCAGATCGAGAATATTTTGAGGATACTTCTGCCGTAGGAGGAGAAAAGGAGCATTTCGTCATTCGGATTTCGGAAAATGAAGTTTCTTCCTCCCGTGTCCGGAAATTTTGGATTGGGGATCTGTTCGACCTTCTCGATCGTGAAATCGTCTGGAAAGGTGAAGATATTCTGCCCGGAGACTTCGTTTTCCCAAGTACGAACGTAACTTTCCGCATAGGAATTCGGGGTGCCGTGCAGAACGAGATATGCGGAGTTTGCGAAGGCATTCTGTGCAATGACGCGGACTCCTTTGCGGATCGTGACGGAGGTGAGGTATGGGCATGAGGCAAACGCTTCGTCTGCTATCTCCGTAACGGTTTCCGGGATGGTGAATTCCGTCCGTTTACTGTTGCGGGGGTAGTGGATGAGCTTTTTTTTCTCGCGGTCAAAGAGAATGCCGTCCTCGACGCAGAAGTTGGGGTGGCGTCCAAATGCGTCTTCGAGCTGGACCTGTGTTCCGTCGAACAGTCCGCTTCCGACCATGGTGACGGAGTCCGGGATCTTTACGGAGGTCAGGCTGCTGCATTGGGAAAATGCGCGTTTGGCGATCACTGTGACGGGAAGCCCATTGATCGATTCAGGAACTTCAAGTTCCTGCGCACTGCCTGTGTAGCGCGTGATCTCTGCATGATCCCGGTGTATGATGAACTGGAAACCGCTTTTCTGTGCGCTTGCGGTGAAGAGTCCTTTTTCTTCTGCGAAGGGGACCTTTTCTGCCGCGGCATATTTTTCGGCCGCTGAACCTTTCGTACCGTGGAGCGTGAGGCTGCCGCAGGCTGCGAAAGCACGGGATGAGATCTTTTTTAGGTTGGGAGAGAGAGAAACGCTTTTCAGGGAAGTACAGTGAAAGAACGCAGAGTCACCGATGCGCGTTACTGTTTCCGGGATCTGGAGATTTTCCAGACTCGAACAGGACGCAAAGGCCCAGTTGCCGATCGTCTGAACGCCGTCGGAAATGATCACACTGGTCAGTTTACCGTGTTTGAAGAAGGCGTGATCTCCGATCTTTGTGACGGGAAGGCCGTCGATCCTGGAAGGGATCACTGCTTCGGTGACCGTCGGATCCAGAACTCGCAGGATCTCGGCATGATCAGGATAGAGCATGTACTCAAAAAGCGCGTTGGACAGTTTCTGTTTCTCGGGTTTTTTCTTACGGGAGGCTTCTAGGCGGGCGAGTGCGGAACTTCGCACATCGGCGACAAATTCTTGGTCTTCTTCGGAAAATTCGGTCAAAAGGAACCGTACGGTTTCTCCGTCGATGACCAGCGGGATCGTGTTTCGTGTCGGATCATCATTCTCGATGTCCCACGTGGCTCGGATATTTTTCCCGGAATTCAAGACCCACGTTTTCAGTGACTCGGGATGATCCGGATCGCCGGGAATGATACGTTCCGCCTCGTAGAGAACTGCCTTGAATTCCGGAATATTTCTTAGAATGACCTCCCGCTCGATGATGCTGATATTCGCGACATAAAGAAGGTCTTCGTCGCAGAAATTTACCATCTTCCAGCGTCTCGGTTTTCCTTCCACAAGAAGCCGAATGAACTGTTCATCGGAACTCAAGCCATTGTACTGAGCCAAAATTATATTCCCGTCACGGTCAGTCCACGTGCGAAGCGGAAAACTATCTTCCGCTGCCGCCGGCGAAATGGAGAAGCAGAGGAGTGCAAGAACTGCGAACAGGCGCCCTGTGCGTCTGCCAAACAAGGACGTAATGTTCAATGGGGGGGTCATTTTTTCTTCTTTTAGCATTGTGTACCACTTTGCGAATGTTGGCGTGTGTCTGTCCGGATCACAGTATACCATATGGGGATGGATCTTGCTAGGGGGGGCGGTTTTTTTTCTGCAATTTTTTGAAAATCATGAGAGCTCGCTGCTTTTTTTATTGAAGATGAATTTCAAAGAAATTTGGCGTAAAAATGTTGATTTTAAGTCTCCCCCCCCTATTTACTTTTTTTAATTTTGTGGTATCCTTAAACTTGCATCTGCCTGTGCCAAATCGCGGCAGGCTGCACAAACATTTGTGGCGGTGCTCTGAAGAGACCGTGTTGAAGAATATCTTCTGGATCGGGGGAAGTAAAAATGGGGAAAAGACAGTTGCGTTTGGGGTTTACGCTTGTTGAGCTTTTGGTCGTCATCGCGATCATTGGGATGCTGATGGGACTGTTACTTCCGGCAGTCCAGCAGGCTCGAGAAGCGGCGAGAAGCGCACAGTGTACGAATCATTTGAAACAGCTTGTCACGGCTTCGATGAGTCACGTGAGTGTTCAGGAGGCCTACCCTACCGGCGGATGGCACTACTACATGGTGGGCGACGCGGACCGCGGTTCCGGAGCGAGTCAGCCGGGGAGTTGGTATTTCTGCATCCTTCCGTACATGGAGCAGATGCCGCTTTACCAGCTTTCGTCTCTCGGGGAAAATCCTGATTCCGCCCCGTCGGGGAAAAAAAAGGCAAACGGAAAGACCCTCATCACGACTTCGATTCCAATGTTTCACTGTCCGTCAAGACGTAAACCAAAACTTTACGCCTATGTCAATTCCGGAACGATCGGTAAACTTTACAATTCCGACTCCGCCTCGGCAGTGGCACGAGGTGATTATGCCGCCAGCTTCGGCGACACAAGTGGCTCGAGCGAGACGAATGCTCTGACTCCGGCTTCTTATCCTGAAGCGGTCACATTTAACATGACTCCGCCGGATTCCACGGGCGTCGTTTTCCGTTTTAGTGCCGTGAAGGAGAGTGAAGTTACTGACGGGCTGACGAATACCATTTTTTGCGGTGAAAAGTATCTCATGCCGGGATACTATGAAACCGGTCAGTGTACTGCGGACAATGAAGGCGTTTTTTTCGGCTGCGACAATGACAATCAGCGTTCTTCCTATGACCGGCCGGCACAGGACCGGGAAGGATTCAACTCACTGACGATGTGGGGAAGCGCGCACTCCGGGACGCTGGGAATGGCAATGTGCGACGGTTCCGTGCATCGAATGTCCTATGCTGTGGATTTGAGCGTCTGGCGCAATCGTGGAAATCGAGAAGACGGAAACGTAACTGCGGCGCCGTAATAAACGGACCGCCGGTAATTGAACGAAATGTTTTGATCTATCTGATTCAGAAAGGGGCATCATGACAGTATTTTTTGACGGTGATTTTCGCTGCAGGGAGCATGAGGACAGTATCGAGATCGAGCGATATGTAGGGAAAGATCCGTGCGTGACGTTTCCGGCGGAGATCCATGGGAAGCCGGTGACTCGTATTCGCTATTTGGCATGCGACTGGCTGGATTGGCTGGAGAAGGTGACGTTTTCTGAGGGGCTGGAGCACATCGGCGGATACGCGTTTAATTACTGTCTTGGTTTGCGCTGTCTTCGTTTTCCATTGAGCCTTCGTCATCTGGAAGAGAGGGCATTTAACGGCTGCGAGGGTTTGAAGTGGGTCACGATCCCGTCCTCAGATGTGGAATTTGACGCGAACGTGTTTTTGAGATGTGATCCAGACCTGACGCTCTACGGCATCCCCGGCTCGTCGACGGAACGTTACGCCGCGGCAAACGGTCATAAATTCAGGGATATTCAAACATTTGACGAGCCGGAGATCCCGACCCGTGAAGCCGGCGACCGCCAAGTTTGGACCTCCAACGGCATCAAGTACGCGTTCCGCTGGTGTCCAGCGGGGTCGTTCCTGATGGGGAGTCCGGAAGATGAACCGGACCGGGACGATGACGAAACGCAGCACAGAGTGACGCTTACGCGTGGATTCTGGATGCTTGAGACGGAAGTGACGCAGGCGATGTGGAAGAGTGTGATGGGCACGAGTATCAGTCAGCAGCGCGACAAGGAGAATACGTCTTGGCCGTTGTACGGCGAAGGTTCGGATTATCCGATGTACTATGTGAGCTGGGAGGAGTGCCGATCCTTTTGTGAAAAACTTTCGAGCCAACTTGGGCTGACTGTGAGTCTTCCAACGGAGGCGCAGTGGGAGTATGCGTGTCGTGCAGGTACGACGGGCGCGTATGCTGGGGATCTTGGTGAGATGGGCTGGTACTGGGACAACAGCGGAGGTGGAACTCATCCAGTAGGCCAAAAGAAGCCGAATGCATGGGGTCTTTACGACATGCACGGTAATGTGGAGGAGTGGTGCCAAGACTGGTATGATTACGATTACTACACCGAGTCGCCAACGAGCGACCCGACAGGCCCTTCTAGCGGCTCGTCCCGAGTCTACCGCGGGGGCGGCTGGTACTACTACGCCCGGAGCTGTCGCTCCGCGGTCCGGGACGGGTTTACGCCGGACTCTCGGAGCCGCAGCCTTGGCTTCCGCCCAGTTTTGGCCAGTCCAGCTCCAGGCAAGTAAGCGTAGCGCGGTAGGCGTCAGCAGCGCGAGGG
>JAFQOH010000167.1:0-4796 GCA_017403345.1 Thermoguttaceae bacterium | reverse complement strand
TCGAAATTGACGGCCTTCCTCAATTTCCCGTCCTCCCCTTTTGCCTCAGTCACACAGTTTGGAAACAGCTCCGCGAGCTTC
This sequence comes from Thermoguttaceae bacterium, assembly GCA_017403345.1. GTDB lineage: Bacteria > Planctomycetota > Planctomycetia > Pirellulales > Thermoguttaceae > RGIG3701. The sequence goes on along the minus strand of JAFQOH010000167.1, from coordinate 4,715 downwards.
TCGATATTTCCGTTCGTCCCGTCGACGGATTCCATGCGCATTTTTTCCATTTTGAACTCCCTTTCCTGAATGTGTAGATTCCTTTTTTGCAGTTTAGCCGTTTTGTGGTTTTGCGTCAATGCAGATCTGCGGTCTGAAGCCGTACATTCCGAATATTCTGTCAGTTTTTAAAATTTTTTATGGAATTTTTTTCAAAAAAAAGTTGAAAAGTTTCCAAAGTAGTGTATACTGGACCATATTGTAGTGAAATGATTTTGTTTCGGGCGGACGGTTTCCGAATAAAATTATCCGTGAATTTCCCTTTCCGTAATTCCTCTGACGGGGAATGAAAAAAGGAATAAAAGATGACCGATTTCAAAAAACTCTTGGCTTTCCTCGGTATTTCCGCGTGCAATGTGCTTTTACCGTATTCGGCACAGGCTGAAAATGTTCCGTTTGTCCGGATCGATTTGAATCATAATGGTTCCGCGACTCTGGCCGGATACAATACGATGAACTTTGCGGATGCCGCGCTGACGAATACTCTCACGATCGATCCAAATATCTCCGTTACGGTCGACCGGATCACCGAGAAGAACAATCGGGACCGCGAAAGCAGCAAAGGCGACGCGCTGACGAACGATTTCATTTTTGAGAATAACGTGAATAATCCGATCACGGTCACGCTCAACGGTTTGACTGTCGGAAAAGAGTATTCGCTCAAGATCTATTCTCACGACATCACAGCCAACAACGGCACGTCGGGAACGTGGACCATCACGCAGGGAGGCTCGACGGGGACGATCGGCGTGAAAACGAACACGACCGGCAACGCATCCTACAAATCGACGGATCCCAGCACGTACCTGACGTACACCTTTACCGCCTCCGCCGACTCTGCCGTCCTGACGGGGACCGCGACGAACAAGTTCATTTTCCTGAACGGTCTCGAAGTCAGTGAAGCGTACGATCCGGTTTCCGGATACACGCGGTTTGACGTGAACTCCAATGAGGGGGTGGAAACCCGCCTCATCTCGCCCCGTTCGACGGAGCTTTTCGTCAATAATACCGCGACGTCCAATACCGCGACCGCGACGGCACCGTCCGGGATCAAACTGACGGTCACGTCGGAGGACGTGCTCAATTCCAGAACGCGAAACAAAACCAATTCGACGGTCGACTCGAATCTCTATCGCGATTTTCTCTTTTCTTCCAGTAAAACACCGTATACCCTCACTCTGGATAATTTGGCGGAGGACGCGATCTATCGCATGACGGTCCACTCGATCGATATGGACCTCGATCAGTCTGCGGGCACCTGGACGATGACGAACGGGGACGGTGACCTTCTGTTTTCGTACGCACACAATTCGAAACTGAGCGACACGTCGACCTGGTCCTTCACCCAGTATGCCAAGCCGGGAACGTCAAGCGCGTCTTTGACTGCGGCGGTCGGCAGTAAAAAGTATACCATGTTCAACGGTCTGGAGCTTCAGGAGATCAGCGCGAGAACAGCGGACTACCTCTGGTCCCCGGGGCGTGCGCAATGGCTTGCGGACGGAAAGTGGGTCGATCAGAATGGAAATGCCGGAGTTCCGGAAGCTGGCGATGTCTGCTGCGTGACTTCCACCGACGCGGCGGCAATGAATCAGAATTACTGGCTCGAATCAACGAACACGGCATTTCCCTCGACGCTCGTCATTGCCTCTGGTTCCCGATTCATTTTCAAAAACAATGCGTCTGTTGATGACATGATCCTCGACGGCGGATTTTTCCATCACGGCGTCACGAACTCAAATTTTTCCCTGAACGGAAATCTGTTTGTCGCGAGCGATTCTACGATCGACATTGACGACGGCGGTGCGCGTACGCTGACGGTCAACTCCGTCCTTTCCGGAACTGGTGATCTAAATGTGCTCGGCAGCAGCACGGGAAATTCGGTACTCGCTCTGACTGCCAATTCCACGGAGTACCGCGGCAGTTTCTCTCTTTCCAAAACGACGCTCAAGCTCTCCGGAGCCAACAGCTCTCTGGGACGTGGCGCACTGAATATTCCGTCCAATTCCCGGCTGGAGCTTGCAGGGAGCAATTTCGGTCTGTATAATGTACCCTCCCTTTCCGGCGACGGACCGATCTCCGTCACGTCGACCAGCCGGTTTGCCTTGGGAAGTTCCGAAGCGCAGGCGTACAGCGGGACGATCAGTGTCGCTGCGGATCAGTCCCTGCATGTTGGATACACGGATTCCGCGGACCGGGCCGCGAATGTTTCTCTCCCCAACGCGGCCGTTTCTCTGGCGGAGGGAGCCAATCTGGGACTCATCCACGAGGGGAACAGTGCAAAAATCACGACTTTCGAGATCGGAACGCTCAAGGGTGTTGCCGGTTCGCTTGTTCGTGCTTCCGGATCGGTGAATACCAGCACGACCAACTATTCTGTCATCAAGGTTGGGCAGGGCGATTTCGCCGGTGTCATTGGCGGCATAAACGATTTTCATTCCAAACTCCGCCTCGTCAAAAACACTACAGGCACACTGACGCTTTCCGGAGTCAACACGTACATTGGCGGCACGCAGATCGAGTCGGGCACGCTGAAACTCACCGGTTCCGGAACGCTGGGCACTGGAGCCGTCACGCTCAATGAAAGCGGTACGCTGGAACTGAACGTTGCGGAGGGGACGGAGAAGAGTTTTGCCAACCAAGTCGCCGGCACGGGAACGGTCGTCAAAACGGGTACGGGAACGCTGACGCTCGACACAGCGAACGGTTTCGAGGTCTCCAGCCTGAACGTGAATGCCGGGCGAGTGAATGCGGCCGGCAGCGTGACGGGCGATCTCGCCGTTGCTGACGGTGCGAGTTTCTCGCCGGTCGGAACACTGGCGATCCTCGGCGATCTCATGCTCGATCCCGGCGCGGTGCTCTCGTTTGATCAGGACGACACCCTCTTCCTTTCAAGCGAAAGTACGCTGAACATCGCAGACGACGCGGTCCTTGAACTCCTCTTCACCGAGGCGGTTCCCGGCACGACGTACACGCTCATTGAGGCGGAAGGCGGACTTGAAGGCGAGTACGCGGACGCCGATTTCTGGCAAGACCTCCTTACCGTGACGAGTGACGTGAATTGGGATCTGGCTGTCGTCGGCAACACAGTCCAGGCTCTTCTTGGCGCGGGAGCAGGAGATCCTTCCGTTCCGGAACCGGCGACGTGGGCACTGCTGATCCTCGGAGCTGCGGGACTGTTCTGTGTCCGGAGAAAACAGCAGAGCTGAAAACGGCGGCTTTAGACATTTGAACGATAAAAAAGGAATATCGGAACAGTCTTTTTTGGATCGTTCCGATTTTTTTTGGAAATTTTCCGCAGGGGGGCCTTGTAATATATATATTATATATATAATCACAATTAACGATTTATTTTAGTCGTGCAATGGCAGATAAAATTTCACTACACTACAGATCAGAAGGTAAGACACTATGGCAAATACGATCGTTTCATCATCATTATCACTTGATACACTTACGCAAGAGCAGATCAATTACGATCCAAAGCAGTTTGAGGAACTGTGCGAAGGCACTTTGATCGGGAATTACCGTCTTGTCCGTTGTCTTGGCAATGGCGGAATGGGGCAGGCGTGGCTTGCGGAGCAAATGGATGGCGAAAACGTGAGTCAGAAGGTCGTCTGCAAGTTCATTAACGAAAAACTGCGCGACGACAAGGAAAAGATGGAGACGATCGCTGAAGTCTTCAATTTGACGAAGGACCTGCATCAAACAAATATCTGCGGGATCCTCGCGATGTTGACCGGTACCCAATGGGGCACTGTCCTTGTAATGAAGTATGCGAACGGCGGAACGCTTGCCGATTGGGCTAAAGAGAATCGCGGCGATGATGGCTGTGTATCGCTGGAAAAGGTCCTCTCGGTCATTCGCCCGATCGCGGAGGCGCTGGATTACGCGCACAAGCACGATGTCGTACATCGGGATGTGAAACCGGAAAACATTATGTTCATGAATAGCGATTCGACTCCGCAGCCGGTTTTGATCGACTTTGGACTCGCGGTCCGCGCTCGCTGGGATTCCGCTCCCAATAATATGAGTTTAGGAAACTGCCAGCTCGCCAATTCATCTTCCGGGACTCCTTGCTACATGGCGCCGGAACAGTGGGCAGGGACGCCGCAGAGTGGACGCACTGACCAGTACGCGCTGGCTCTGGTCATTTACGAATTACTGACTGGCAAGAATCCATTTCGGGGAAAGACGCTGTTGAATATCGCGATGAATATCAAGTCTTTTGATCCGAAACACGATGCCTTTACCCCGGAAATGTATCATGCGGTCAAGCGTGCTTTAGCGAATGAACCTGAGGATCGATTCTCCTCCTGCTTGGAGTTCATCAATGCGCTGGATCCGAAGAGCGGCACGTTCCAGGATTGGGTCCGGCCTTCACTTCCTTCCATTCCGGACACACCGCCGGTCACGGCTCAGGACTGGAGCTGGGACGAGTCCGAATTCCAGAAGACCGCGGATAAAACGCTGGAAAAGATCGAGGAAGAACTTAAGGCGTACGAGAAGCTGTTGATCGACTATTCTCCCGAGTCGGATACTGCCCGCGCACAGTTTGCACGACTGAATGCCGTCGTGGAACACTATATTCTCTGCGTCGAAGAGTGGTACGGAACTTATGCCCGGATCGAACAGGATATGCTTTCAAAAGGGATCCGCGAAATTTCCCCCATCCTCGC
>JAFQOH010000166.1:0-11408 GCA_017403345.1 Thermoguttaceae bacterium | reverse complement strand
TAAATTATCGTTTACGCGATTACCATAAACCAAAATCACCGGAAGGATAGCTGCCGAAGGAGGCATCCACAATGTCGCATTACAATTTCACAGAGGATATGTTCGAGCAGGCAGTCATAGAGCTGTTCGAGAATATGGGGTATGCCCACATTTACGCCCCAGACATGGAGCGTGATTATTCCAGCCCTCTGCTGGATCCTGTCCTCATGGACAGTCTTGTGAAGCTGAATAAAGGATTGCCTCTGGACGCGATCACAGAAGCGATCAACAAACTGCGCGATTTTGACACAGGCAGTCTGGTGCAGAAAAATATGCAGTTTATGGACTACCTGCAGAACGGGGTGCCTGTCAGATACTTTGTGAAGGGCGAAGAACGCACATCGATCGTCTATCTGATCGACTACAAGACCGTTGCCAATAACAGCTTCTATGTGGTCAATCAGTTTACATACATCGAAAACGGAAACAACCGCCGACCTGACATCATTCTGTTTATCAACGGTCTTCCGCTGGTGCTGATGGAGCTGAAAAGCCCCTCCAAGGATGAGGTCAACGCAGAGAACGCATACAACCAAATCCGCAACTACATGCGGGATATTCCCTCCATTTTCAATTATAACGCCATCTGCGTGATCAGTGACCTTACCACTAACAAGGCAGGCACCATCACCTCTGGTCTTGACCGATTCATGGAGTGGAAAACCAAAGACGGCAGCTACGAGAATACCGCATACGCACAGTTCGACACCTTCTATGAAGGCATGTTCGACAGGGCGCGTTTGCTGGACATTATCAAGAACTTCATCTGCTTCTCCGTAGAGCAGGCAAAAGCGTTCAAGATACTGGCAGGATACCACCAGTACTTCGCAGTGCGCAAGGCCGTGGAGAAAGCAAAAGTCGCTACCAAGAGTGATGGTAAAGGCGGCGTGTTCTGGCATACACAGGGGAGCGGGAAATCGTTGTCCATGGTCTTCTACGCTCATCTGCTGCAGGAAGCCCTGGACAGCCCGACCATCGTCGTCATGACGGACAGAATCGACCTTGACGATCAGCTGTACGCCCAGTTCTCCAAGTGCGCCGCATTCCTGCGCCAGACACCGGTGCAGGCTGAAAGCAAGGTGCATCTGAAAGAACTGCTGGACGGCAGAGCTGCCAACGGTATCATCTTCACCACCATGTTTAAGTTCGAGGAACGCGAGGAACCGCTGTCCACCCGACGCAACATCGTGGTGATGGCCGACGAAGCGCATCGCGGCCAGTACGGTATGGATGAGCGCGTGGTCATGAGCGAAAATGAGCAAGGCGAAACCGAAGCCAGAATCGTGGTCGGTAACGCTCGTATCATCCGTGATGCCCTTCCCAACGCAACATTCATCGGGTTTACAGGTACGCCTGTATCCTCCAAAGACCGCAATACCCGTGAGGTGTTCGGTGAATACATTGACATCTACGATATGACGCAGGCCGTGGAAGACGGCGCAACGCGTCCCGTTTACTATGAGAGCCGCGTCATTCACTTAAAGCTGGACGAAAACACGCTGGCGCTGATCGACTCCACCTATGACATACTGGAGCAGCAGGCCGACGCAGCGACGATCGATAAGAGCAAGAAGATGATGGGACAGATGGAGAGCGTCCTCGGCGCTGACTCCACGATCACATCGCTGGTGGATGATATCGTCACCCACTACGAAAGCAATCGCGCAAATCTGCTGACAGGTAAAGCGATGATCGTGGCATATTCCCGCCCGATCGCCATGAAGATCTACCGCAAGCTGATGGAGGTCAGACCCGGCTGGAAGGAAAAGGTCGGCGTCGTTATGACCAGCGGCAACAATGACCCCGAAGACTGGAAAGAGATCATCGGTACCAAGCACCACAAAGACGAACTGGCGCGTAAATTCAAGGATAATGATGACCCTATGAAGATCGCCATCGTCGTCGATATGTGGCTCACCGGATTCGATGTTCCCTCCATGCACACCATGTATGTGTACAAGCCGATGCGCGGATACAACCTCATGCAGGCAATCGCCCGCGTCAACCGCGTTTTCCAGGATAAGGAAGGCGGCCTGGTAGTTGACTATGTCGGCATCGCGAGCGAACTGAAGGCTGCGATGAATGAGTACACAGCCCGAGACCGTGCCAAATATGGTGATATGGATATTTCCAAGACCGCGTACCCGAAGTTCCAGGAAAAACTGCAGGTATGCCGGGATCTGTTCCATGGGTTTGATTACAGCGGATTCCTTCGCGGCACACCGCTGGTAATGGCGCAGCTGATTTCTGATGGAGCCAACTTTGTATTGGATCCCAAGGTGAAAGATCGGAAGGACTTGTTCTTGAAAGAAGCGATGCTGATGAAACAGGCGATGTCCCTTTGCGCCAGCATGACAACGGATAAGGAACGCCGTGAGCAGGCATATTTTGAAGCAGTACGTTCTACGGTAATTAAGCTGACGTACGGCGGCAGCGGCGAAAAAACCATGTCGCTGACAGAGATCAACGCGCAAATCAATGAACTGCTGAAAGCAAGCATCCAGAGTAACGGCGTTATCAGCTTGTTCGACAGCCGTAAGATGGGTGAGAACTTCTCACTGTTTGACCCGGCGGTACTGGATGAAATTTCGCGCATGAAGCAGAAGAATATCGCGGTGGAGATCCTGAAGAAGCTGCTTGCGGAACAAGTGTCTGTTTACAAGCGCACCAATGTCGTGCAATCCGCCAAGTTTTCTGAAATGCTCGCACGGATCATGAACGCCTACTACAACGGGCATATCAGCAACGATGAGGTCATCAAGGAACTCCTGGAAGCAGCAGAACTGATCACCAAGGCGTATCAGGCAGGTGATGCGCTGGGACTGACGCAGGAGGAACTCGCGTTTTATGATGCGCTGACCAAACCGCAGGCGATCAAAGACTTTTACGAAAACGAAACCCTCATCGCAATGACCCGAGAACTGACGGAAATGCTCCGAAAGAACCGTACGATCGACTGGCAGAAAAAAGAAACAGCCAGAGCCGCGATGCGCAAGATGGTTAAAAGATTGCTGAAGAAATACGATTACCCGCCCGAACAGTATGAAGATGCAATCGACACTGTTCTCAGTCAGTGCGAAATGTGGACTGATAATGCAGTGTAAGCCATCCTTTGCGATCATTTCCCCCAAAAAATTTGAAAAATTTCGCCAGGAACAATCCTCCGCCCGAAAAGCTCCTTGACAAAGTGTTTCCTGCATGATATAATACTACTTATAGTTGAGGTGACCTTTGCCTTTAAATGGTATTTGGGATAGTTGCCGCAAAAAATTTTTTACAGAAAGGTAAAAAAATGAAAATTACCCGTCGAGAAATCATCAAACAGCTTGGTCTTGGTTCTGCTGCACTCGGAATCGGCGGTGCCGTCGTTTTCGGCGCAGATGCTCCTGTAATTCCGACCGCCTCCAGCCTCCCTGCGAAACACGGCGGCTCGGCAGACGTTCTGGTTTGCGGCGGCGGTCCGGCCGGTATCGCGGCGGCGTACGCGGCGGCGAAACGCGGTGCGAAAGTCATTCTCCTTGAGCGTTTTGGACGTCTCGGCGGTATGGCAGTCCAGGCAATGGTCGGTCCGCTGATGGGACGCTGCCAGAGTAAGATCAAGTCGGAGATCCTCAACAAGATCGGCGGCCCGCGCATCGACTACATGAAACTCGACCTCCAGTACTTTGACCTTCTCACGGAAGTCGGCGTGGAAGTCTGGCTTCACGCTCCGATCGTCGGCGTCATTATGGACGGAAACCGCCTCCGCGGTGTGCGCGTTTACACGAAAAGCGGCGATCTGGAATTTTTAGGTAAAACGGTCATCGACGCAACGGGCGATGGCGACGTTGCGTTCATGGCGAACGTTCCGTTTGAGTGCGGCCGTGAAGAGGACGGTCTCGTTCAGCCGATGAGCATCATGTACACGATTTCTGGAATCGATCCGGCAAAACGTTTCCATTGCGGTTCTGAAGGAGAAGCCCGCCATCGGCAGGTGAATGGAAAAAGCTGGGCGCAGTGGGTCACGGAAGGTCAGGAAAGCGGTGAACTTCCGCCGACGGTGGGCGTCATCCGTCTCTACTATGGTGTCCAGCCGAACCGGAACGTCGTCAACGCCACGCAGGTCAACGGCGTCAGCGGTCTCTGCCCGCGCGACATGACGAAAGCCGAGATCGACGGACGCAAACAGGCGTACTCGATCCTCGACTTTGTGCGCAAACACCTGCCCGGCTACGAAAAGGCATACATTGACGCGATGCCGGCGGTCATTGGCGTGCGCGAGACCCGCAGATTTGAAGGGTGCGCCCGTCTTGAAAAAGAAGACTGCGTCGTCGGACGCAAATTTGACGATGCGGCCGTTTTCGGCGCGTCGTTCTGCCTCGACATTCACAATCCGTCCGGGAGCGGTCAGGCCGTCGGACACAATCAGCACCTTCAGGGCGAAGCCGAGCGCGACCGTCCGTACGATATTCCGTATCGCTGTCTGCTTCCGAAGACGGTCGACGGTCTGCTTTTGGCCGGACGCTGCATCAGTGCAAGCCACGTGGCGCACTCCTCGCTGCGAGTCCAGCAGATCGGCATGGGGATCGGAGCCGGAGCCGGTACAGCCGCTGCCGAAGCTGCAGCAAAAGGGATCTTGGCGCGTGAAGTGGACATTCGCCCGCTCCAGCAGTACCTCTAAATTTTCAGAGTGCTCCGTTTTCGCTAAATTCACGGGGAACCTCCCGCCGGGCCAGGTTCCCCTTTTCCTACTCGCATCTCATTTCATTTTCAGGAGAACTTTCATGAAATCCCGTTCCTGCCATTCTTCCGTATTTCGCCAGTTCGCGGTTTCGTTTCTTTTTCCCGCAATTTTCGCAGCCGGTTTCTGCTTTCAGACCTCAGCGATACTCGCACAGGATCTCCACCTTCGCCTTTGGCCAGGGCTGGCTCCCGGAGAAACGGTCAGCGAGGAAAAGATCAAAGCGACACGGAACACGACATGTCCGATGATCGACGTTTTCCTTCCTGCAAAGGAAAAAGCATGCGGGAAGTGCCTCATGATCTTCCCCGGCGGAGGCTACGAATTCCTCTCGGTCTATCCGGGCGCGTTTTACCATACGGCCGAGTTTTTTCGAGAACGCGGTTTCGTCTGCTGTGTGCTCCAGTACCGTGTTCCGGTGCGAAAATGGGAAGGGAAAGATCGTCACCACGCGGCTTGGCAGGACGCACAGCGTGCGATCCGTCTCGTGCGTTCTAAAGCAAAGGAATGGGGGATCGATCCGGAACAGATCGGCGCGATGGGCGGTTCGGCTGGCGGACACCTGACGGTCGTGTGTGCTGTGAATTCTCAGCACCGTGCGTATGAGCCGATCGACGAGATCGACGAATTTCCATGCCATTTGAACTACGCGGCGCCAATGTATCCCGCATACATCGTACCAGAGGAAAAATACTCCACAAGATCTGGTTCCAATTCCATGGAGCTTGCGGACAATCTGTACTTTGACGAGAAAACGCCGCCGTTCTGCATTTTTCACGGCGATGCGGACAAGACCTGCACACCGACCGGCGCACTGGCGCTTTACCATAAACTCCGCACGATGAACATTCCGGCCGAGCTTCACATTTACGCCAAAACGCCGCACACCTTTGTCGTAGACTACCGCTCTGACCACCGCGGCACTTGGCTTCAGAGTCTTTACGACTGGTTCTGCCTGATGGACCGAAGTCAGAACACAAAATAAATAGATAAATTAATTGAACCGAACAGCCGCATCTCCCGGTTTTCGGGAGACTGCGGAGTTTATATGAAAATCTTACACGACGGAATGAAAAACAAAATGAATACTGAACATCTTTGGAATGCACTGCTCCAACTTCGGCAATCGATCAAGGAAACCGAGAGGATCCGTACCGGGCGCGCGCCAGTCGTCTGCGACGATGAGGCGTTGAAGCAGATCTTGAAAATGCGTCCCCAAAAACTTGGCGATTTTGAAGGGATCACCGGAATTGGCAGTTCCTTCATTCAGAACTACGCCGCTTCATTTCTTGAAGTGATCGAAAAATACGCAGATCAGACTTCGGAGTCAGTCAAACTCACGGCAGCATCCGCGCATATGCTCAGAGAACTTGAGAAAAAGCTCGTGAACATCAATCGGCGGAATCGCTTACTTTACCTTCCGAAAATTTCGAAAAAATTTGCGTTCGACCTCTTCGGCATCAGCGAAAAGGAGCTTGATTCCCTGCTTTTCGGTTCCGGCTCACAGATCGTACTCTGCGACGTCCTGAAGGATCCCATTGAAGAAAAGGATGCAGAGATCGCTCCCGTCGCGCAAGTAGAAACGCATACAGTGACGCAGGAAACCGAAGCGGCTGTCGAGACGTTAGAGACGGAAACGGCAAAGGTGCCATGCACGCGGACTCAAAAAGCAGCCTATCGGAGCCTAGTCCAGCTTCTGCGCGAGGTTTTCAAGGAGCTTCGTGAAACTGGGCAAAATGAACTTTACATTGGATACCCGTTCGCGATCGGACAGCTTTCAGATGAGGAATTTGAGGTACGCGCACCGCTGGTCCTTTTTCCCGTCAGTGCCGAAAAAACGGGGACGCAGATCCACGTTTCGATGGACTATTCGCGTGACATTCTTGTGAATACGACGCTGCTTCTCGCGCATTTTAAATTTGCCGGGATCACAAAACCTCTTCCGGAAAATTCATTTGAGGACTGTCCAAAAGAGGAGTTTCTCACCAAGATCCTGACGTTTTTCAACGAGTACGGTCTCCAGCTCCAAACCAAGGAGAATATTCAAGCAGGACTTCAGCCGTTTACGGAATTCAGATCCGGTGAATTTCCCGCGTTTCGTCCCGGTGAGCTTTACGTTGAGCCGTGTGCTGTACTCGGTAAGTACCCTGTAGGCGGAAACGCGATCCAGAAAGATTTCAGTGCGATCCTTGAATCCAGCGAGATCAATCCGCTCCTTGAGGAACTTCTTTTGGAACTCGACGGAGTTGACTATTTCGCAGATACGCCTGCACAGGACGAGCTTCTTTTGCCAGGCGGCCAAAATCTGGAGATCCGTGAAGAGAAGCTCCAGTACATTCACGAGACGAACACTTCACAGGAAAATGTTCTTGCCGCAGTCCAGGAGTTGGACGCACTGGTGATCCAAGGGCCTCCCGGAACCGGAAAATCTCAAACGATCGTCAACCTCATAGCGCAAGCCGTTTCGGAAAAGAAGACCATTCTGATGGTCTCCGAGAAAAAAACGGCCTTGGACGTCGTCTATTCCCGTCTCGGAGAACTCTCACGCTACGCCCTCCAGATCGATGATGTCGGCAACAAAAACGCATTTTATCAGCAGCTCACGCAGATGACGGCATTGGGAGCCGAAACCTTTGCCGCGTCTTCCGATACATCTCCGGTCTCGGAACAGATCGAAGCCACTTTCGACAAATTGGACCAGATCTTCCAAAAACTCACGACGTCTGGAAGTTTTGGCATCGCACCGCATAAACTTTACCTTCAGAGTTCAGCGCAAACCCCCAAAACGCCTGAATTTCTTGAAAAACGAAACTTGATCTGTATTCAAAAGGACCCTACTCTGTTTTCTGAACGTTTTGATTCACTTCAAAATTCACACAAAAAATTTTCAGATCGCGAAAAAACGGAAAAACTCAAAGATTTTCGAAACATGGATCAGGAATTTCAGTGGATGGACGGTCTTCGGACGGATCTGACGGAGATCGACGTAATCGTTTTCTCAAACGCACTGAAAGAACTGGGGGAAGAGATACGCAAATGGCGGGGTGAAGACTCCTTTTTTCATTCGCTCGTCAATCTTCTTTTAGGCTGGTTCACCAAACGAAAATTCACGGAAAAGATCCAGTCGCTTCTTTCCGAGTATTTCACCGAACCGCGTCAAGAGTATGCCGACCTGCTTGAAAGAAAACTTGAAACCGTTTTGGAGGCTCTTGAAAAATACGCAGCCTACCAGGAACAGAAATCAGAGGCACAGAAACTCACGGAACAGGAAAAACGCTACTTCAACTCGCTCCTTTCTCTCCGTTCGCTTTGCCGTGCGTCGCTGACGGAGTTGAACACGTACCTTTACTGCGCTCTACTTTACGAGCACATCGTTCGTTTTGAGGCGGGAGAACGGGAACTTTTCCAGAATATCCGCGATTTTGAGGCGAGCATCTTGCTTCTAGATGAATCTTTTGAGAAAAAACGCCGTCTGACCCGTCAGAATGTCGAGCAGATCCTAGCCAACGGAATGCAGGCACTCATTTCCTCAAAACGGCGCGGAGACATCCTGCGGCTTCTGGAAAGCAAACGAAAATGGAGCGTCCGAAAATTCATCCAGAAATATGATTTTGAACTTTTCCGAAGCGTTCGAGTCTGGCTCATGACTCCGGAGGTCGTCTCAGAACTCATTCCGCTTCAAATTGGGATCTTTGACCTCGTTATTTTTGACGAAGCGTCGCAAATGTATGTGGAAAGGGGGCTGCCTTCCATTTTGAGAGGCAAAAAAGTCGTCGTCGCCGGCGATCACAAACAGCTTCGCCCTTCAAGTCTCGGTGCCGGACGGATCGAGACCGGAGAGGAGAACGATCAGGATCCCGACGCTTTGGAGATCACTGCGGCTCTGGAAGAGGAAAGTCTTCTGGACCTTGCCCGATTCCGGTATCCGGACGTTCTTCTAAATTTCCACTACCGTTCCCGATATTCGGAGCTGATCGAATTTTCAAATGCAGCTTTCTACCATGGGAGACTCCATGTCTCGCCGAATGTCGAGATCCCGGACGCACCTCCGATCGAATTTCACAGGATCCATGGCGCGCTGTGGACGAACAGGTCGAATTTGAAAGAAGCAGAGTACGTCGTGGAGTACCTGAAACGCTTTTTCAGGAAACGTCAGGAAGAAGAAACGATCGGCATCATCACCTTCAACTCGAATCAGCGTGAACTTATCGAGGATATCATCGACAGGGAGTGCATGAAAAATAAAGAATTCGCAGATCAGATCCTGGCTGAAAGGTTTCGGATGAAAGACGGAGAGGACATTGGATTCTTCGTCAAGAATATCGAAAGCGTGCAGGGGGATGAACGAGACGTTATTCTTTTTTCGGTCGGATACGCACAAAATGAGAAAGGAAAACTGCTTCACAATTTCGGCTGGCTGAATCAGACGGGCGGTGAAAATCGGCTGAATGTCGCTATTAGCCGTGCGAAGAAAAAGATCCACGTCGTCTGCTCTTTTGATCCGTCCGAACTGCACGTAGAAACCAGCAAAAATCCGGGTCCCATCATCTTCAAAAAGTACCTCGAGTACGCAATGGCCGTCAATGCGCGCGATTCTGGAACGATGCGTGCCATACTGCGCTCATTTAGCGAGCACGCTGTACAGACTTCCCGCTCTGGAGGTGAAGGTGAATTTCGCTCTCAGGTCTATGAAGCATTGACGCAAGCCGGATTTGAAGTGGAGTGTGAGGTCGGCGTGGGAGAATACCGTATCGACCTAGCTCTCAAAGAGGGGGAAAAGTACATTCTCGGAATCGAGTGCGACAGTTGGGCTGACTCACCTTCTTCCGGTGTGCGAGAACGCGATTACCATCGCCAGAAGTATCTCCGATCGCGCGGTTGGAAACTTTGCCGGATCTGGAGTTCCGACTGGTGGAGAGATCCTGCAAATGAACTGGATAAAATAGTCTCTCTTGCAGCCTCCTCGCTGGAAAAAAGCAAAATGCACCGTTGAAATCAAATGCACCATGCACGAACGCTGAACCAGGATCGAAATCGGGATCACACTAAAACATGATTTGACCTTTTTCCAAAAACAAAAAAGGGGGGCCATGGATCAGATACGTTGCCCCGACTTTATTTCACGCAGGTTCGCAGGTTCCTGCTGGCGGTCATTTTCGTTTTCCTGCTCCGCATCTTTTTCGTCAAAATTTTCAAAATACACGAAAAGACGCAAAATGGATCTCTAAATATTCGAGATCGATCGCGTCTTTTTGTGTATTTTACGTTTCCATTTCAGGAAAACACGCCAACCCGCCTTAGAGTTCCTTCGACGTCGCAAGTGCGATCGTGCGTCCGCGGTCTCCAACGGCACAGTAGAAGTGGTAGACGATGCCGTCATGCTTGATCATCCACGGTTTGTGCGCGAAGGTCGCGTCCCACGGTTCCGTCGGAGCGATGAGATCCTGGCCGGTCCACTTCGTCCAATGAACGAGGTCGCGCGAAACGGCAAACGTGTCGAACGCCTTCGGTTTCCAGAACGCGCCGAAGTAGAACATGACCCACAGATCACCGATCTTCACGACCTGCGGATCCCCGGAGATCCCGCGCTGATTATCGATGACCGGGTCCTCTCCGAAACGTTCCCAGTGCAGCATATCGTCCGAGACGGCCATCCCGATACGCTCGACGCCCGCAGTCTTCCCATTATAGTACATCACGAACTGCTTTCCGAGCGTCCGTTCCAGGTCCCAGATCACGTTGCTTTTGTAGAGCGTCCGTTTCTCGAACCAGCGCGCATCGGGATCCGACGGCGTCATGATCGGATTCTGCTCATAGCGCACCAGCTCGCCGGGTTTCGTTGGGTCGTCAGTCCACGCGACTCCCATAGAAAGCGGGTCGGTCTCGTAGCCTTTCTGGTGTCCGCCGAGGTACGTGTACCAGTATTTGTTCTGGAACGGCAGCATTGCACAGCTTCCGCCCCAATGCGTGTCCACGAGAGCCGGATAGGCCGCCGCCTGCCACGCATCCCAGCCTTCTTCACGGAATGTCATGAGCGGGCCGAGGAATTCCCATTTCAACAGGTCGTCGCTTTGCGCGAGGAAGGTCTCGTAGCCGAGTTTTTGGGTCTGTGAGATGAAACTCATGAACCACTTGCCGTCTTTCCGGAAGATGCCGGGCGAATCAACGAGATACCCGCCGAGTTCATCAAGCACGATCCCGTACTTGAACGGTGTCTTGACTTCCTCATAAACGGCATTCATCTCTTCTGGCGAAATGGCCTTCTCTCCATCACTTTCAGCCGCTTTGACCTTCACGGCCCACGTTCCTGCAGTCGCTCCGAATGCCGCAGAGGCACACAAAAAATGAAATTGACGCCGATCCATTTTGTCTCCTTTGAGATTTTGGTTTACTTCATATCCCATATCTTTTCATTTTATCATCGTCTCGAAAAAAGGCACGAAAACCTTTCACCGCCTGCGGCGGTCCCCCTCCCTTTCAAAGGAAGGTAAGAAATTTAGATTTTTGTGTAAAATTTTCCGGGGCGATGCCCCGGTACGCGGAGGGGCGGCTCTGGGAGGCGGCGCGTCTCGCGTCGCTTTTGGGAGGCGGTGCGTCTCGCGTCGCTTTTGGGACACGGCGCGTCTCGCGTCGCTTTGGGGAGGCGGCG
>JAFQOH010000165.1:0-3658 GCA_017403345.1 Thermoguttaceae bacterium | reverse complement strand
TTTTTTCTTCTTCTTCTTCTTTTCCTTTTTCTTTTCAGTGTGTTTCTGCGTTTCTTCTGCGCACTCAATGGTGAGATCGGAACCTGGATCGGTACGCACTTTCCGGAAGAGCCCCAATTTTTCTCAAAATCCGGTTTTGCCATTGACGCACATACTGCTTTTCGCTAAAATACAGCTTCGATCGGTTTCCGATTTCATTTTTCCTTGGCTTGTGTCCTTTTTCCAGTTTTTATCCACCCTCATGGCCCAATCGCTTCAAATCCTTCACGGAATGAAAATCCTGCACGTTGCCAGTCTTGCCGCACGGGAAAGCTGGCTTGAGAAGGCATTGCGTGAAGCTCCGGTCAAACTGAAGTTTCACGAGGTCCACGGTTCCTTTGAAGGGATGAAAGCGCTTCGTTCGGAAGCATTCGACATCGTATTTCTGAGCATTCGCCCACTGAAAAGCAGTCTCGACTTCATCGACGGCTGCCGAACCAGCGGCGTGATAGTTCCGATGATGCTCCTTGGCCGAAAAAAAGATTCCGATCTCATGACGCAATGCTGTGAGCGGGGCGGAAACGGGATCATTTCACTCGAAAATACCACGATCACGGACCTTCTTTGGCAGATTTTCTTCACGATTCAGCACAGTCGGCAATCTGCGCAGAACGTAGAGCTCCGGAATCGTCTGGAACAGGAAATGCTTCGAAAATCCGAAGAAAATGCACTCTTCATTGCCAACCAGCGTGCCATGCTTCGGGAAGAATATCCGGATGCCGGGGCAGTTTCCACGCTAAGTTCCCAGTATCTTGAACTTCTGAAACGCAGCATTCCGCTTGGGATCAGCCGATTTACGCAGGAGACGAAAGAATTTCTCCCGCTCCTGCTTGAGGAGAAACTCACTGCTGCCGATCTGTTCAGCATGCACCTGGATGCGCTTGAAACGATCCTCAAAACTCCCGGTCGGAAAAGCTCGCTTCATCTGATGAACCGCGCCAATATACTGGTCAGCCAGCTCATGATCGCACTGTCGGCGCACTATCAGCAAAAGGCAGAAAGAACCGAAATTTCACCGATTTCCTTTGATGATTTTGCCTCTAATGGTGAAGTTTACTGATTTTTCCAGAAAAAATGAAGCGCTTCCGTATAAAATGACGAAAATTCACTCAGTTTCATATAATTTAATGGAAACCGATAAAATCAGGGAATGAAGAAGGAAAAGAAGAAGGGAAAAACAGGGAGAAAAGATCATGTCTTCACTCAAACGCATCCTCGTCACGGGCGGAGCCGGTTTTCTCGGTTCGTTCCTGTGCGAACGGCTTCTGGAACTTGGGCACGACGTCATTTGTCTCGACAATTTTTTCACGAGTCAGAAATCTAACGTCTGTCATCTTCTTGCAAATCCGAATTTTGAATTGATTCGGCACGACATTACGGTCCCGGTCTATTTGGAAGTGGACGAGATCTTCAATCTGGCCTGTCCTGCCGCACCGGGGCACTATCAGTTCAATCCGATCAAGACGATGAAGACTTCCGTTCTTGGCGCCATCAACGTTCTTGGAATGGCGAAACGCTGCCGGGCGCGTGTCCTTCAGGCTTCCACCAGTGAGATCTACGGCGACCCGGAAGTTCATCCCCAGCCGGAAACTTACCGCGGGTGTGTCAATACACTGGGGATCCGCGCGTGCTATGACGAGGGGAAGCGCGCTGCTGAGACGTTGTTTATGGATTACCATCGGCACAATGGGGTAGATGTCCGCATCATCCGTATCTTCAACACTTACGGCCCGCGAATGCATCCGTATGATGGACGGGTCATTTCCAATTTCATTCGTCAGGCGCTCAACGGTGAGGACATCACGATTTTCGGCGACGGCTCGCAGACGCGTTCGTTCTGTTATCGCGATGATCTTATCGAGGGCATGATCCGCATGATGGACTATGAGGAACCGAATGGAAAATTCACCGGTCCCGTCAACCTTGGAAATCCGCATGAATTTACGATTCACCAGCTTGCGGAACTCGTTTTGGAGATGATCGACACAAAATCAAAGATCGTGTACCGACCGCTTCCAATGGACGACCCGACGCAGAGAAGACCGGATATTACCTTGGCGAAACGGTATCTGAACTGGGAACCGGCGGTCGAATTGCGTGAAGGGCTTCAAAAGACGATCGACTGGTTCCGTTCCATTCGGATGAGCGATTACCGCCCGCCGACGCCGCGGTATTGACAGAAAGAGCCAGAGCTAAAATTTCCACCAATAAAAAGAGGAGCTGACACGCAGACCAGCTCCTCCTCTTTTTACTCAAACTCTATCGAGTCAAAGATGAAACTTAACGGTTCAGAATGACCGTCTGGTTTTCCGCGAAACGATAGTGCTTCACCGTACCGTCGTTGAAACGGACCATGATGCGAAGGTTCTTCACTTTGTTCGGCGTGACGTCGGTGAACGCCTCATTGTAGTTGCCGATATCCATGATGACGGAACCGTTGAAGAATTTCATGAGCTTTTCTTTCACATCAACGCGCTCACTTTCCACGTCGATACCGTAGTTTGCCGCGACGATCTCGCCGTCCAGTTTCTGCTTGCGCAGCGACTCAAGGAGGTACGCACGGTGTTTGTGGTTCATGTGGAACGTTTCGTCGATCTCCGGCTGGAGTTTCAGTTCACCGGAAACTTTTTCCGAGTCGCCGTCCTGACGAATGTCGAAACGGTTGATCACCGGAGCGGACGCGATACGCGGACGGACCGGCGGAATGGTCTCGATCGCCTTGGAGTAGGGATCGTACATTGCACGGACTTCCGGATCGCCGAGGTATGGACCATTGCAGTCCACCCACGCGATGAGACGTTCCGCATCTTCCGGACTTACTTTCACGCCGTGGTGCTCGCCGCTGGTCGCGTTCTTGATGAGCGGACTGACCGGGGAGTAGGCGGAATACGGAGGAAGCGTTTCGAGGTTCTTCGGATCGTTCGGGCTGTAGCCTTCCACGACGAACACGCCGGCGAGGTTGGTCGGAACGCCCTTTTCGTTCTTCGGCTTGCTTCCGCCCCACGGGCAGTCGCCGGAAACGAGAGTCAGGTACGGTTCAGAGAACGGACTAACGTCATCCGGACGGCTGTGGACCCAGCCCCACCAGCCTTTGCCGGACGGACGGGAGACCATGTTCAGCTTCTTGTATGCGTCGTGTTCCGGGTTCTGATGGCATTTGCCGCAGTTACGGTCAAGGACCGGCTGGACGAAACGCGCGAAGCTGATGCTTTCTTTGCCCCACGGGGTCGGCGTCAGTTCGACCGCCGGTTTACGCAGAGCCGTGCCCATCTGGCCGCTCCCCATCATCTTGTTCGAACGCGTGCTCATGTTCGACTCATGGCAGCCGAAGCAGCCGCGGTTCTCGCCCGGCATCACGTACGTGAAGGAGCGCATCACGTGGATCGCCTGACCTTTTTCGTCAAGCATCTGGAAGAAGATCGCTTCTCCCGGAGGAACCTGGAAGTTCACAGAACCGTCCGCTTCGATCGGGACCGTGCCGAGGATGCGCTTCACGCCGTCCGCCTGGAAAACGGAGACGGCCGGACCGTCGTGCTGGACAGTCTTATGCCACGTCGTGTAGGTTTTCGGGTCCATCTGGATGACGCGGATGTACTTGCCCTTTTCTTTCAGGATCGGG
>JAFQOH010000164.1:0-19989 GCA_017403345.1 Thermoguttaceae bacterium | reverse complement strand
TGTTGTGCTGACTCATGGATTTTGGATCCTCGAAACCGAAGTGACGCGTGAATTGTGGGCTGCCGTCATGGAAGAGACTCTGCCGGAAGAAAAGGAAAAGCGTCTTCCCAAAGCGGACCTCACGTGGGACGAAGCGATCCGTTTCTGCGAGTTTTTCGGGAGAAAGACTGGCTATCGTGCCAAACTGCCAACGGAAGCGCAGTGGGAGTATGCGTGTCGGGCCGGAAGCGGACGCGCGTTTTGCGGTGAGCTGGACGGGACTGGATGGTATTCGGGAAATGCAAAGGGAAAACTCCACCCTGTGAAAAAGAAAAAAGGAAATCTCTGGTTTCTTTACGACATGCACGGAAATGCGGCAGAGTGGTGCCGCGATCGGTATGATGAGAGCGCTTACGCCAATTCGTCGGAAAGAGACCCTTCTGGTCCGGATCGAGGAAGATTTCGTGTGTTGAGAGGCGGAAATTTTGAATCGAAAGCAACTTCCTGCCGTGCGGCTGCTCGCGAATCTCAAAGAAACGTTTCCAGAGCTGGATTCCGGCCCGTCGTGGAGTTTGTTCCGCCGAAGAAAACGCCTCGAGAAAAATAGAGACGCGGCAGTATGAAAATTTAACGCAGAGCTGAAAGGATCGCGTTTCGGACCTCTTCATTCCATTCATTCGCGAGGAATTCATTACGGCTCGTTCGGTAAAGTCCATCCAGTTCGGTGAGCCGTACGGAACGGCATTTTGCGAGCAGTGAGGCTAGATCCTTGCGTTTCTCCGCAGAAGGTTCCCCGCGCATGGATGCCAAGATCGCACACGCAAAAAAATATCGGGATTCTGCATTTTGCGCATCTTCGCACCAAAGCCGCCGCCAAAGGGACTGGATCCGCATACAGTCTGCTATTTTCTGTTTCTCGCGGTCAGTGTTTTTTTTCAGAATATTTTCCGAAGTCCGTTCATTTCCGGAAAGGCGTGCGAGAAGCCAGTACGTCCCTCCTTCTAAGATCCCCGCACGCATTTCAGCTGTCAGCGTTTCTCGTTCTGTGAATTTTTCCAGAGCTTCAAACCAGGCATTTCGTTCCTCTGGTTCATGCACATTCCGCATGACGGCGGCGACTCCGCGAATGTACTCCTCTGAAATTTTTAGGTCCCCAGATGAAGCGTCCGACAGATGCTTTAGTTCCAGTAAAAGCGTTTCCCTTTTTTCCGAAAATTTTTGGCGCTGAAGGAACTGACTGATCCCATGCGCAAGAAGTCGGCAGAGTTTCTCGGCTCGGAATCCGCACTTTATGGCACTCGCATGAAGTCTGCGCAAGACGTCAAGCTGTGCGTGTGCTTCACGCTGTGTTCTGCAGACCTCAAGTACATGGACTGCCGCCATGGCGTAGGTACACGCTATCTCCTGATCGTCAGGCTTCTCTTGGCATAGCGTCTCCAGTTTGGCTAGAAATTCTGTTCTGGTTTCAGGATCTGTCTCCAATTTCATCTGTGTGAAAAGCGCTTTCGCACAGTTTCGGCATACCGTGTCGGAATCGGGGAACTTATCCGCAAGATACAGAAGTGCGTTCATTGCCTTCTGGCGTTTCCTGAGGCTCGCGGAAATTTGAAGGAAATGAAGGATCCTGTCGGCAAGACGGTCCTGCGAGCCTCCTGAAATCGAGAATGAAAACGGGAACAGGAACGGTATGGACTCCGCGTTTGGGTTCGAGTTCCGTTTTGGAGCAAACATTTCAGTTTGGGAAGATCCTTTTTTTGAATTGGATCCCTTCATTTCTGGCACTCCCTGCGCATGGCTTGATTCAAAAATTCCCAGACCTGACGTCTGATCCCGCTGCAAAGTACATCATGTCAGGTTTCCGCCTCCTGCATGTACTCTTCCAGTTTTCGGCGTAGAGGACCTTCGGTTTCCATACGAAGAAGATCCTTGAGGACGGACCGGAACACATCCATAAAAAGGCTTTTTTTGAATTTTGCGATGGGAGGCAATTGCTCTAGACTTTCCTGACGCTGGACCGGATCCTTTACCAATGTGACGAAGATCAAGATCCCCTGTGCGTAAATGCAGAGGAAGTCGGTCAGTATATCGGCCTGCCGATTTTGTACAGATGGTGTTTCAAGCTTTTCGCGCAGTGCAAAAAGTTTCTTTAGAAACTCCATTTTTTCATTCACCGGAGATTCGCAGATAGAGAAATTCACGAGTGCTTTTGCATACTCCAGCTGGATCTCGAAATTCGCGGGAAACAGTGTGGCGAGCCTTTCCATGAGCATAAAATATGCGCGTTTTTTACTTTCTTCCGGTTCATCGATGATCAGATTCACCAACAAACGGGCGATCTCGCGCGTCACGTTCGTGTCATTCTCGTTCATTTTCCAGAGAAAGAGCATCTCTTCCAAGACCTCGCGCTTTTCCTCGATCTCCGGTACATCCACAAAATGATTGAAGAGAAACTGGGCTGCCGTTTCGCGAAAAGAAGCCGGTCCATCATTTCGAATGCTCAGTATGCTTTGATACTCACGAAAAAAGTGACGTTTTATCTCCAGCGTCTCCGTGTCGATAGATGTTTTGAAGATCGTGTGAACGTACGTCTCTGCATAGTTCCAGAAACGTTCCCCTCGGATCATCTGACGAAGATCTGCCAGTTCTCGCAGTTTTTCCTCCATTTCCGCCTCGCCAAGAAACATGATGTAATTAGAGAGTCCCTTTGCGAAGACTAGCTGATTTTCGTCGCCGGAAGATGGGATCGCCGCAAATTCGCGCATGACGGCAAGATATTGGCGTTTCTCATTCGGTTCCTTGAGTTTGTGGGAGTAGTTTACTAATGTTTTGAGGAGCAGATTCGTGACTTTCTCTTCCTGCATGAAATTTCTGCATACCGTGATGAATCGATCCAGAAAATGCTTTTCTTCCTCTTGATCTTCCATCTGAAAGAAAAGATTAAAGAGACCTCCGGCAGAAAGTTCCCGGATCGTCGGTGAACTTTTCGGATGTTCCATCACTTTCAAAAAAGAGTAGGGAAGCCGAGAGCGGATAGACTGGGGAAGATCGAGCGAAATACAGTTTAAAAACAATCGGCAAAGAACTTCCAGACAGGCACGCTGCTCCAGAGGCTTTTCCAGAAGTTGGAAAAACTCTTCCAGAAAACGGACTCTTTCTTCGGTATCTTCCGTCTCACTGATATAGATCGCTTTGGCAAGGATCGCATTGAAAAACGTCAGTTTGGAAACGGGACTCAATTGATCCAGGAAAACGAGCATTTGGCGATGTGTGTTCAGTGAAATATCACGTTCGCGGATCGTATCCACGACGCGTTCCGAACAGCGTTCAAGATACGAGCGGCTTCGGCCGGCAAGAAAGGACTTCAGGGAACGCAATTCACAGACGGATCCATCTGCGGCCTCAATGTCCGGATCGTTCTGCTCTGTTCCTTCCAACTGAGGCTTTAAAGTATCTGTCTGCTGCATAGGGAACTCCAATTCCTAGGGTAAGTCTGCCGTCCTGCACGGTCAGTGTAAGTAAAATTTTTACGTTTTTTCTATCTTTTTTGGATGAAAAAGGAAAAACTCCAAAGATCAAAATTCTTCTGATCTTCCGAAAAGTTCTTGCTGTATCGTTGCCGTCATGAAACTGTATTCATGAAGCTGGTACCTGCTATCCATCTCGAATGTAATGGAAAGCGGATCGTTTTCATGATTTGCCTTTCCTTTCGTTGATGGGAAGGGGAAAATACAGGAAAATGACACTCTTTTCTATTTCTATTTTATTCTAAAATCGCGAAATGTCAACAAAAAAAAGATAAATTTAGAAAATATTTACGAATTGGTCCTTGAAGTTGTAAGGAATTCAGTAAAATAGAGAAACTTTTCGTGAAGTGCAGCCATGATTTTACTGTTTTCACTTCACGAAAGAGAACCGAAGGATTTTTAGCACGTTCCGTCTGTGAAGGCAGCCGGGAATCAGAATTTTGGTTTGGTGACGACCAGCTCGATCCGAGAATTTCGATTGCTCGTATCCGGACTGTTGACCGACTGCAGTGCTGGAGAATTGGAACCGTGTCCGGAAACGTTTAGTGCTTCTGGAGCAAGGAGCCTTTCCTGGATGAAGAAATCGCGCACGATATTTGCGTAAGTCATGCTCGTTGTCATAGCATCGCTGCCGGCACCCAATTTTGTAAAGGGACTGGTGTGTCCCTGGATCTCGATCTTTGCGCCGCGAAAAGTCTGGTCGACCGCTGAGGCGACTTTCTGGAGCAGCGAGCGTCCCTGCGGCGAAATTCCTCCATTGGGGTCAAAGATCTCCGTCATGGGGATCTCGATGTGGAACGTGTCCGGTGTGTCGCGCATCATGGTCCCTTGGATATTCGGAATGGAGAGCTGTGCAGGCGCGCCCGTTCCGGATGAGGTCCCCAGCTCTGCCAGATCGGAAGACGTCCCGGAGGAAGAACCGCTTCCAAGTTTTGCGAGACGTTCCTGAAGCTGCTGATTTTCCTTTTCGGCTTTTTCCGCACGGGCCAGCATGTCGCGCAGCTGTTCTTGGTAGACCATCTGATTCTTTTTCAGAGCCTGATTTTCTTGCGCACTAGAGGCAAGCGCCTGTGTCTGATGACGCGAACTTTCCTGCAGCTGCGAGTATCTGTCTTTCCAGGCATCACGTTCGTTCTGCAGCGCAGTCTTCTGATTTTGAAGCTCGGTGATCTGTCCCTGAAGCGTCAGATTTTGTGTCGTGCTGCATCCTGTCAGCGTGAACATCAAGAACGCCGTCGCCAGTACCGGCCCTCCATGCAGAAGACGGACAGACTGCCGGACAGCAGTATTCGCGGGAATCACCGCATCTGCGTGAAACGAAAAACAAAAACGGAAACCGGGAAAAAACATAAAATCACCTGAACTGAAAAATCAAAAACTTTCTAGTACTTTACCGAAAACAGGGTGTTTCTGCAAGAGCGATTTGGAGAGAATCGGTGAGAAATGTCCGAATTTTATCAAAAAAGAAGATAAAATTGGAGTGTGCACATAAAAAAGTCCCGGAATCTTCCGGAACTTGATTTTCGCTTTCGTCGGATATTTACAAAATAAAACCCCAGTTCAAACCGGGGTCAAGCGGAAGACACGAGACTCGAACTCGCAACCCCTGACCGGGGCACCTCATTTCCAATGAGGCCGCTAGCCATTCGCTTATCTTCCAAATCAGATAATCGAATTATACGCAAAATCAAAAAGATTTCAAGGCCCCCCTGTGGGAAATTTTCCAAATTTTTCCAAATTTTTCAGTAAAATCTGACCACAGGCAGGCGAAAGTCTGGTGAACTCCCCATTAATCGTCCATCCGAAATTTGCGTCCCGCTTTTTTTTCCGAGTTTTTGGCCTTTGTTTCTAATCGGCGGCGGACGGAACCGCGCGTGGGTTTCGTCGCAATGCGAGCTTTTGGTCTGCGAAGTGACTGGATCAGGAGATTTTGGAGTTTTTTTAGGCACTCCATTTTGTTTTTCGGCTGGTCGCGAGACGTCTGACAGGAGATGACGAGCGTGCCGTCTTTCGAAAAAAGTGACGGATGCGCCGTTTTCATGCGTTCGATCGCCTCCGTTTCCTGCGCAAAAACAGAACTCGTTTCCGGATTCCAGAAAAGAAAGACTTTACTCGATACTTTATTGACGTTCTGCCCTCCCGGGCCGCTGCTGCGTGCATACGAAAATGTGATCTCCTCAAGCGGAATATCTATTCCTTGGCGAATGAAAAGTCCCATGATCTTCCTTTTGATGATCTCTTTCGAAATCTTCTGTTCGTTTAGGTTTCTGAGTAAAAAAGAATGAAACTGCGGCAGTCTGTCGTCAGAAACAGTACAGACCGCCGCTGAAACATACAGTCAGGTTCCCGGCAGAGTCTCATTTGAGTTTCATTTGAGTTTCATTTGAGTTTCATTTGAGTCTCATTTGAGTCTCATTTGAGTCTCATTTGGGATCCTAAGCAGATAAGATCCGCTACTTCGTTTCAAGGATGAACTCAAAATCGTAGGCGTTCTCTCTCAACTTGAACTGGTCATGCGTTTGTGCACCCCAGGAATTATCGCCGCCGACACCCATTTGCAGGTAGTCGATGTGAACGAAAGTCTCTTCATGTTCCGGCATCTGGAATGGATGCTTGTGACTCTGAAGGTCTTCCAGACTGTAGTGCAGGACGTTGAACGAGAACCACGGCTGGTCATCGTATCCTTTCAAACCGAATACGCGGATCGATCCCGTCTTGCCGGCGAGGTCCATCATGTACGTGTCAACATGGTTTCCCGTTTCCTGCGGTTCGGAGTACGGGAAGTAATTTTCCGTCACCATCGATTTCCAGTGCCCGAAGATGATGCCGTTCTTGCGGTCCCAGTACGTTTCGGCTGGACCGCGTCCGCACCATTTCAGGGCTTCAAAACCGGGAACCGTGGCGAAACGCACGCCGAAGCGCGGCATTTCCGGAAGCAGATTTCTCGCCATGTGGCGGTAGCTCATTCCGACGCGGAGTTTCCCAGCTTTGTCGAGCGCGTACGTCATGGTCAGCTGGGCCGGAAGTTCCGGAAGCGTGCCGGTGAACGTCAGGACGCCGTCGGCGAAGCTGGAGGAGTCGATCTTCCAGTTTTTGCCGGCGTCTTTCCAGATGCTCAGACGGCTCGGGGCGCGATTTCCGCGGTCATTGTCCGTCGGGGCACGCCAGAAGTTCGGCTGGATCGGCGCAGAAAGGATCTCCGTGCCGTTCTTTTTCCAAGAGATGACGTTTCCGGACTTTTTGCAGAACGTGAATTCCACGCCGTTGGCCGTGAGCTGGTACGTGTCGGCAGTTTCCGTCACTTTGGAGTCTTTGTCGGCAGTGAAAGCCGGGCCGGTGAAATCGCGGACCTTGAACTGATCCCACGCCATGACAGTCCCCGCCTTGGCGTACGGAGTGTCGGAGGCCAGAATGTATTCAAACGTGACGTACCGGGCTTTTTTGATGACCGACGAAATATCGACACGGATCTCGGTCTTTTCGCCTGCTTTCAGGTTCGGGCACTCAATGGCGACGGGGTCAGCGAGATTCGTGACGCGCCACTGGAGTTTGAAATTCGAGAGGTCGGAGAAGTCGTGGCGGTTTTCGATGCTTACCGTCAGGATACCGTTTTCGAGCGAAATGAACCGGGTCTTGATCGGCTGCTGGCAGAATTTGACGTGCGCCATGCACGGATGAGGCGTGCGGTCGGAGGAGACCAAGCCATTGCAGCAGAAGTTGTCGTCCGTCGGAACTCCAGCGTATCCGAAGTCGCCGCCGTAGCCCATGAATCCCTTGCGATAATCCGTTTCTGTGGATGGAACGTACTTTTTCATCGGCATGACGCCGTCTTTGGGAACGGCAGTCCGCAGGCCCTGATCGACCCAGTCCCAAATGAAACCGCCCTGGTAGTGGCGGATATTTTTATCGTAGGCCGCATCCCAGAAAAGGTCAAAGTTTCCGGTCGAGTTTCCCATTGCGTGCGCGTATTCGCACATGATGAGCGGTTTCGTCTGCGGTTTGGAGCCGTACTCGACACAGAACCACGGGCGAGAGTACATCGGGCAGTGAATGTCCGTATTCGCTCCGCCTTCTGCGCGTTCGTAGTGGACCGGGCGGGAGGGATCGCGTTTACGGATGAAATCCGCAGCGGCTGTGAAGTTCACTCCGTCGCCCGCTTCATTTCCGAGCGACCAGACTACGACACTGGGGTGATTTTTGAAAGATTCCACATTGTTGCGGTTTCGGTCCACGTGCATTTCCATCCAGACAGGGTCTTTCGCCAGAGATTTGGCTCCGTAGCCCATGCCGTGGGATTCAATGTTCGCTTCTGCTGTGACGAAAAGTCCGTACTCGTCGCAGAGTTCGTAGAAGATCGGGTCATCCGGGTAATGGCACGTGCGGACGGAGTTGAAATTGTTCGCTTTCATGAGGAGGATGTCCTGGATCATCAGCTCCCGCGAGACGGTGTGTGCCGTGTTTGGGTCGTGTTCGTGACGGTTCACGCCGCGGACGACGATCGGGACACCGTTGATGAGGAACTGCCCGTCTTTGATCTCAGACTTGCGGAAACCGACGCGGATGGCGGTCGTTTCGAGGACATTGCCCGCTTTGTCGAGGAGTTTGAGCGTCAGCGGGTAGAGATTTGGCGTTTCGGCAGTCCATTTTTTCGGATTCGGCACATTAATGGAGAGTTTTGCCGTTGTTTCGCCTTCAACTTTCACCAGCTCGGTTTCGGCCTTGAGATCCAGGCCGCCGAGTTCCGCGGAGGCCTTCACTTCGGAGACGCCGCCAAGGTTCTGGATCGTGAATTCGACGTCGAGTTTCGCATTTTCGTAGTTTTCGTCAAGGATCGGCTTCGCCCAGAAGTCGCGGATGCGCGTTTTCGGCTCGGAAATAAGGTGAACGCTGCGGAAAATGCCGGAAAGACGCCAGAAGTCCTGGCATTCCAGATACGAGGCGTCCGAATATCGGTAAACTTCCACCGCGAGTGTGTTTTTGCCGGGTTTCAGGTACTTCGTGATGTTGAATTCCGCGATCGTTCGGCTGTCTTCCGTGTATCCGACCTTCTGGCCGTTCACCCAGACGTAAGCCGCAGAACCGACGCCGTCAAAGCGCAGTGTGGTTTCGCGTCCGTCCCAGTTCGCCGGGATCTCGAAGTCCGTACGGTAGGATCCGACCGGATTGTAGTCACGCGGAACGAACGGCGGGTTCGCCTTGAACGCGTACGGAACGTTTGTGTAGATCGGGTAATCGTATCCCTGGACCTGCCAGTTTCCGGGGACTTTGATGTCATCCCAGCCGGTGACGTCAAAGTCGGTCTTGAAGAAATCCGCGGGACGTTCATCGGGATTTTTTGCGAAATGGAATTTCCACATTCCGTCGATCGTCTTGACAAATGGGGAATTGGCGCGGTCGAACGTCAGTGCCTGTGCTGCGTCTGCGTACGGATAGAAAACGGAACGTGCGGGTTCTTTGTTGATGCGGTAGACTTTGGGATTTTCCCAGTCAGGAGCCGCATCCTGTGCGAATGCCGAAACGGTCAGCAGACCGAAAAGCATGGCGAGTGAAAAAATTATTTTTTTCATGGTGAGTCCTTTTTGATTCAGGAATGGAATTGAAGGAATCTTGAAATGACGTTTCATTTCCTGTTCATTATACGAAAATCATGCATTTTGTCAAGTTTTTCCCACGAAATTTTCGGAAATTTTTGCCTGACCGGAATTCGGAATGGGAAATCTGTTTGGGAAATGGCGTCTGGGGGCTTGACTTTCGGATTTAGTAAGGTAAAATGGGGGGAGTTTTGGAAAACTTTTTGCTCAATGGAGGGATATCATGTCCAATCGTCCGCTGGCAGTCGTGACGGGAGCGTCTGACGGAATGGGGAGAGAGTTTGCCCGGGAACTGGCCGCCATGGGGAATGACCTTCTCCTGGCAGCACGCCGCGGGTACGTGCTCGATGCCCTGAAAAAAGAACTCGAAACGGAGTACGGCATCTCCGTCGAAACGATGCCGATGGATCTTTCGGAATTGGAAAACATTCGGTTGCTTGAAGAAAAGCTGGAGTCCTCCGACCGACTTCTTTGGCTGGTGAATTGCGCAGGATTCGGCGCGGGAGAAGGCGTTTTTCCTGACGTTTCTGCAGATGTGGAGACCCGGATGCTCCTTCTGCACAATGTTGCCCCCATGCGCCTTTGCCGGGCGGCGCTCATTCCCATGAAGATCAATGGACGCGGTTTCATCATCAACGTTGCGTCGGTCGCCGGTTTTCTTGCGTCCCGCGGGGCGGTGGATTACTCCGCTACCAAGGCGTTTCTCATTACGTTCTCGCGTGCGCTTCAGTGTGACTGTGCCGGCTCGGGAGTTCACGTTCAGGCGTTTTGTCCAGGTTTCGTTCGGACGGGATTCCACGACTCCGAAACGATGAAGAATTCGCCGCTGAAGGATCAGGTCCCCGGTTTCATGTGGGATTCTGCGCCGCGTGTGGTCAAAAAGTCGATCCGGGCCATCCAGAAACGGAATTTTCGCCGCGTCGTTTTTATTCCGACGTTCTTTTACCGGGTCCTCACGCGCATCATGTCTGGACGCCTTCTCGCTCCGCTGCGTATCCTCCTGACGGGCGGAAAGACTCGCTAGGAGTGCTTGCTGCTGCTCTGCGTCTAGGTTTTCCGGCAGTTTCCGGAAGTTTCCGGAAGTTTTCGGAAGTTTTCGGAAGTTTTCGGAAGTTTTCGGAAGTTTTCGGAAGTTTTCGGAAGTTTCCGGAAGTTTCCGGAAGTTTTGCGCATCAGTACTGATTCAGACGGCTGAAGATCATGACTTCCAGCATATTGACAGATTGCGGGGCTTCGGAGTCGAGCAGAGCACTGAAATCCCCGCCGTTTCCCATGCCGTTTCGGAGGATCGCACTAAGTTCGCGCCAGCGTTCCGAAGTGAAGATCCATTGCCTGCGAATTTGCACGCCGTCTTCCATTGCCTGCAGAATGTTTTCAAGCAGTTCTGTTTTGGTTATGTTTCGGATGACCAGGCACTCGTCGAGTGAAAAATGGTGTTCCAGCAGATGGAGCGTCCAGAACCAGTCCGGTTTGCGGTTGATCTCTTCCAGCGGAAACGGCGTACGGCCGGAGGTCGGAAGTATGGAATTCTGGAGTGTTGAGTCTGAACGTGAGATCGGAGAGTCCCCTGCCGCGGGGATGGCTGTGTGCGTCATCTGGGTATCCTGGGGGGTAAGCGGTTCCGGAAGATGGGAGACCGGGACGGTTTGCTGACGCAAAAGAGCTGCGCTTCCTGTGGGAATGTGCATTCCAGAAGTGGACGCAGCTGCAGAGGAAGAGACCGAGCCTGCGGGTGCAGATGGTGCAGAAGCCGGCATTGGTGCTGCGGGAGTTTTAGGGATGGGCTGAAGTGCAGGAGTGCGCAGGACGGGCGTTTTGGGAACTGCACCGAGGCGCATGAGAGCCAGACGCGGGAATGGCGGGACGAAATCGAGCGTTTCCGTTCCGCGCATGATGGCGTTTCCGCGTTCGGAAAGCATCAGGACCGGTCTGTGAAACTGTCCCTTTCCGCAGTTTTCTTGACGGATCAGTCCGGATGCCAAAAGGGCTTCGATCATTGGGAGAATGTCTTTTCGCTGGTAGTGAGACAGTTTTCCGTAGGTCGTGATGGTGTCGAGGTGCAGATCGGTAACGCGTGACGAAACGGAGCCGCACAAGACCTGCGCCAAGAGCGTCTTTCCGCAGGAGAAACCGCGTTCCATGGTGATCCGCGCCAGACCGCTGAGGATGATCCGAACGAGTTCGGTCAGCTGCGGTGTCACGACTAGGTCGAGATCCGTACCTGGAAGGTGACCGCTGACGATCTCGGCAGCACGGGAATTCACGGAGACGTCAGTTCGGAATCCGAAATTTTCAGATTCTTTTGGGATGGGGCTGCTTCCGGTATGGCTCACGAGAGTCGGGGCGGCCGGCGGATTTTCGAAACCTGCGGAGTTTGTTGTCACACTGTTCGAGATCGTGTTTTTTCGGATCCCGCGCATCTCGCAATTGTCGCACTGTCCGCACGTACCGGAATTTTTCTCGCCAAAGTACTCCAGTATCTGCGCCTGTCGGCATTTTTGCGTCATGGCGAAACCGCACATTTTGTCCAAACGCTCGTATTCGGCCGCCTTGCGCTTCTCATGCATCTCGAAATCGATCTTCAAATCGCTGAATCTTGGGAATCGCGGACGGAAATTTCCGGTATTTTCTTCCGTTTCGGAATTCATGGGGATCATGCGGAGCGCGCGGCCTCGAAATGGCGGAACGTACGTAAAGAAGGGGTGACGGTTCAGTTCCCGAAGTGCCGCAGAGATCGCCGGTGCTTTGAGACCGGTCCGCTGTTCCAGCTCATTGATCGTGCAGAAGACGAGTTCATCAAAGCGTCCGTCTACGATCTGTTGGGCGGCGTCCCAGACCTTGAGCTGATTGCGTGCATTTGCAGTGAGGAAATTTCCGGCTTTCTCCCATGAAGAGTCGATCCGGAGCGAGACGAAATTTTCCGAGGCATCCAGCCGTTCAAGAACTCCGGCAGATTCCAGCAGTTTTTCGCTCGAGCCGATGGCGTCCGCACTGCTTCCGGTGATCTCCAGCTCTTCGCGGATCTCCTGCTGCGTTTTTTCGATGATCCGGTCACCCTGGAAGCAGAGGTAGGCGTAGACCTGCTGCACGATCTCGCGGGATGGGTACGAGCTTTCGATGAAGAATTCCTGGGTCCTCCGGTCTCCGTAGTTGAAGAGGAGCATACAGTGCGATGGTTTGCCGTCACGTCCTGCGCGTCCTGCTTCTTGGTAGTATCCTTCCAGAGACCCCGGCATGTTGTAGTGGATGACGAAACGGACGTCGGGTTTATCCACTCCCATTCCAAACGCATTGGTCGCTACTACGATGTCCGCCCGCAGAGGGGAAACTGGCTGTATCTGCGTGTCAGGAACGTCGGAGGGGGCGGGCGGTGCAGCAGCCGTTCTCCTGCCTGCGGAAGTGCTGAAATTTGCGGAAGAGCTGAAAACGTCGAATTCATCGTACTCGCTGGATCCGTTGAGAATGTCTTCCGGGGTCGGTTCGTATTTGGGCTGACTGGAAACGTTGGGAGAATCGGAGGCGCTTCCGGCTGCGGGAGCTTTCCGCTGCATGAATTCTTCCTGGACGGCTTTTCGATCCTGCGGGTTCATTCCGGCATGGTAGGCGACCGCTCGTCGATTCGTGAACGCATTGATGTACTCGGCAACTTCGACGGTCCGTTTGCGGCTCGAGGTGTAGACGATCCCCGCACCGGAATGGGAATTGATGAACTCGACCAAAACGTCTTTTTTATTCTGTTCGCCGCTGACCGGGACGACTTCATAGAAAAGATTTGCACGTGCGAACCCTCGGATGAAGATCGCCGGGTCATTTAACGCAAGAAGGTCGATGATGTCGCGCCGAACGACGTCCGTAGCGGTTGCCGTGAGTGCGATGGTTGGCGGATTTCCGAGAGTCTCGCGGAATTTTCCGAGTTTCGCATAATCTGGCCGGAAATCATGTCCCCACTGGCTCACACAGTGCGCTTCGTCGATGGCGAGAAGAGAAAGTTCCGTTCGGCGTACCGCTGAGAGGAATCGTGTACTTCGAAACCGTTCCGGGACGACGTACATCAAACGAAATTCTCCAGCTGCCATGCGTTCCATGCGGTCAAACTGATCTTCCGGCGTGAGCGATCCGTTGATGAACGAGACGGGGATCCCAAGGGCAGAAAGCGCGTCGACTTGGTCCTTCATCAGTGCGATGAGCGGCGAAACTACGAGTGTTACGCCCGGCAGGACGAGTGCGGGCAGCTGATAGCAGAGGCTCTTGCCGCCGCCGGTCGGCATGACGCACATGGTATCACGTCCATCCAGGATCGTGCGGATGATCTCTTCCTGACCCGGACGAAAATCCGAAAGACGGAAACGTTTAAGGTAGGGTCGAAGATCGAGGCGTTCTGTGGACATGATTCTCCAAAATGGTGTGGCGGATGAATGGAAATGCGGATTGGAAACGAAACGCTGACCGGTTGGGCGCGCCGACGGTTTTTCTTATATTATACGCAAAAGCGAGTTGGCGTCAAGGAAGGAAATACAGAAAAAAGAAAAAAACTGAAATTTGGGTGCGTAAGACGGATATTCACTACTGGCAGTGAGAACTGATCCGGTGTTTTTTCATTGGAGGTCCCTGCTGGAATGGGAACTTTTTCTGAAATTTTCGAATTTCTGTGCACTCCCCCCGTTTCTTTTTCAGAAATTTATGGTAAAATAGTTAAATCGTGTCCATTTCTTATTCGGCAGTTCATGCAGCGTTCATGCAGCGTTCATGCAGCGTTCATGCAGCGTTCATGCAGCGTTCATGCAGTGTTCATGCAGTGTTCATGCAGTGTTCATGCAGTGTTCATGCAGCGTTCATGCAGCAGTTCGCATGTCTGTATTGAGGTCCGCTGGAGACGGAGTGACGCACGGTTTGTGAGAAACGTTAATTTCCGAGGTGTCCGATGGTCCGGATGCTGGTCAATTTTCTTTTCAGAAAGCAGTAAAGTATGAAGAATTTCCGTTCTGCAGTGAAGCCGCTGCCTATGTCGGTCGAAGAAATTTCCGCACGCGGCTGGGATCAGGTCGATGTCGTGTTTGTATCGGGCGACGGTTACGTCGATCATCCCTCTTTTGCGACGGCACTTTTGGGACGTTGGCTGGAAGCAAACGGTTTCCGTGTCGCGGTCCTCGCACAGCCGGATTGGAAATCGTGTGACGCATGGCGGAAATTTGGCCGGCCGAGGCTTTGTTTTGCGGTGAGTTCCGGAAATATGGACTCGATGGTGAATCACTACACGGCGAATCGCAAGGTCCGGAATGTGGATGCGTACACACCAGGCGGAAAGATCGGAATGCGTCCGGATCGTGCGGCAGCAGTCTATTGCCAGCGGGCGCGAGAGGCTTTTCCCGGCGTACCGGTCATTCTCGGCGGTGTGGAAGCCAGCCTTCGCCGGACGGCACACTACGACTACTGGAGCGACAAAGTACGCCGCAGTGTGCTTCTCGACTCCAAAGCGGACATTCTTTCCTTTGGAATGGGCGAGCACTCTCTTCTCGAGATCGTTCGCCGTCTTGACGCTGGTGAGTCTGTCGCTCAGATCCGCGACATTCCCGGGACTGCCTATCGTTTGGGGGCATCGGAATTTCTCATGAAGAACGAGGCGGGGGAAGGCGTTGTGGATCCTGCCCGTCTTCCGGAAAATGCAGTTCTGCTCCCCTCTACGGAAGAGGTCATCGCGGAAAAGACGAAATTCGCAGAAATGACGAAACTTATCTATGAAGAAATGAATCCGTTCAGCGGCCGACCGCTTTTCCAGCAGAGCGGAACGGAAGCGGTCATCGTGAATCCGCCGGCGAAACCGCTTTCGACGGAAGAAATGGATGCGATCTACGCTCTTCCGTTCACTCGGCGTCAGCATCCCAGCTATGGTGATGCTAAGATTCCCGCGCTTCAGACGGTTCGAGATTCGATTCAGGCGGTCCGCGGCTGCTACGGCGGCTGCTCATTCTGTTCCATTGGTGCGCACGAAGGGAAGGTGACGCAGTGCCGTTCGCAGGAATCGATCCTAGCCGAGGCAAAACGCATGACCGAGGATGTGCATTTTACCGGTACGATCACCGATATTGGCGGTCCGACTGCGAATATGTATGGCACAAAATGCGGGAATCCGGACGCGCAGAAAGTTTGCCGGCGCAGAAGCTGTCTCTACCCGGAGATCTGTCCGAATCTGGAAACGAGTCACCGTGAGTATCTCGATCTTCTTTCGGAGGTCCGTGAAGTTCCCGGCATTCGGAACGTTTTCATTGCGTCGGGGATCCGATCGGATCTTGCGCAGGCGGCTCCCGAGTATGCGGAATTCATGGAAAAGCTGGTCGCGCACCACGTCGGCGGACATTTGAGCGTTGCGCCGGAGCACATTTCGCCGTGTGTGCTTGCGAAGATGCACAAACCAGAGATCGCGGAATTCGACCAGTTCGTGGAAGATTTCGATGAAGAAACAGAGCGGCAGAGGAAGGATTTCTACACGGTACCGTATTTTATTGCCTCGCACCCGGGATGCCGTTTGGAGGATATGGTAGAGCTGGCTGAGTATCTTCATCAGTACGGATACCGTCCCCAGCAGGTCCAGGATTTCTATCCTACGCCGTTCTCTGTCGCGACCTGCATGTACTATACTGGGCTGGATCCCTTTACCGGCGAAGCCGTTCATTCGGCACATGGAGACCGGGAACGCAAGATGCAGCGTGCGCTGATGCAGTATTTCAAGCCTGAGAATTACTTCACGGTCCGCGAGGCCCTTGAGAAAGTTGGACGAACGGATCTGATCGGTCCGGATGCGGAGTGCCTCATTGGCCTTCGTGCTCCGCAGGTCTCCGATTCCTTTCAGCGTGCTGACGGCTCAAAAGGCGGTTACCGGCAGCGTTCACGTGAAGAGAATGCGGCGCAGGAGCAGAGAGCGTTTCAGCGTGCGGCGAACCAGAAAGGGGCGACGGGATTCGAGAAACCGTACCGTTCCCGTGAAGAACGCGGCAGACGTGATTTCGGACGCAATGCTGGTCGGGGATCTGAGCGCAGTTTTGACCGGGGGGACAGAATGGAACGCGGTCTCCGTGAGGAGCAGAACGGTTTCCGAGGCGGCGAAAATCGTTTTTCCGGACGGGAAGAGCGTGCTGATCGTGCCGGGCGGTTTGCAGACCGGTTTTCGGATCGGTACTCGCGCGGACGGCGAAGTGGAGAACGGGAAGACGGGCGTGATCCCGGACGTTTTGAACGGAATGAATTTGGGCGTTCGGAACGCGGCCAAAAGACGGACCGGTTTGGGCGTGTAGATTACCGTGACTCCTGGAAGACGGCAAAACGCGGACCAAAACCGAAGTTCCGGCCGGATGCGGATGTCGATACTTGGAATACGGAAGACGTTTGGCGGGAAAATGGACTCTTTGGTGCCGAAAAACCGGCAGAACGCCGAGATGAACGGGGAGGGTTCCGTGATGGTGAACGCCAAAATGGCAGACGCGGTGAAGGTAATTTCCGGGGCGGCGGTTCTCGTGACGGTGAACGTAGAAATGGCAGACGCGGTGAAGGTAATTTCCGGGGCGGCGGTTCTCGTGACGGTGAACGCAGAAATGGCAGACGCGGTGAAGGTAATTTCCGGGGCGGCGGTTTCCGAGGCGGTTTCCGCGGCGGTGAACGCGGTGCGGGAGGCCGGGGACGCAGAGGCGGGAATTAAGTTTTCCGGCGTTTTTCGAGAGAGCGGTGGACTGCCGTCGGATCCGTTCTCTCGGTCGCCTTCCAATTTAGCTTGACGAAA
The DNA here is from genome assembly GCA_017403345.1 of Thermoguttaceae bacterium. Taxonomy (GTDB): domain Bacteria; phylum Planctomycetota; class Planctomycetia; order Pirellulales; family Thermoguttaceae; genus RGIG3701. The sequence continues at coordinate 3,124 of JAFQOH010000164.1, read as the reverse complement.
GGCACTGAAGACGGAGGATTTATGCCATGTACGTCCACGAGATCCGAATTGGTGTGAATGTGCCGAAAGGTCAGGAAAAAGCAGCTGAATTCCGAAATTTGCTTGAGGAGCAGTTGGGGATCTGGGCATCTCTGGCTGAACGAAACGGGCAGATCCTGGAAAATGCGTCGATGCTTTACTGGCGCGGAGAGGATTTGGTCCTGACGGCTGGGTGTCTTGAGAAAGATTCGCTCGATCTTCGGTATGAGACGGAGCTTTTGCGGATCGAGCGGGAGAAACTGGAGGTGTTAGCTGCGGCATCCTTAGAGATTTCTTGCGTCGGCTGGAATTCGGAGGCACAGTGTGTCTGCGATTGCGCCGAAAGTGCGGGATTTATCCTCTGGACGCATTTCATTGATGCCGGTTCACCGATCGCGTGTGCATCCTGCGGCCAGAATGTCCCGCTTTATCGTCTTCCGGAAAGTGTACGCTATCCGCTTTGGAACTGGGCGTCGGCATATCGGAAATGCGATTGGCTGAATATGGACTGCGGTTTCGGCGAGCGTTGGGCTTCGCGTCAGATGCGGGATGCTGATTCCGGACTGATGCGCGAGGGGAGAGCTTTGGCGTCGATGCTTGAGTCTGCCTGCGGAATTCCCGTTTGGGTCTACCTGTACAATGACCGCACTGTCCGGAGGTTCCGCGCACGCTGTCCCGTCTGCGGGCAGAATCTGCGCAGGTTGGAAGATTTTCCTCAGTTTGGCGGAATTCAGACTGCGGAATGTGGTCCGATGGAGTTTTATTGCCCGGAATGCCGGCTGGGAACAAACGCTCCGTTTTGAGCTTTCTGTGCACTTTCAGAGGTTTTTGCGGTGCGGGAAACTTGCGCGGCTGAAAAGTCGGTCCCATTTTGATTTTGGAGTTTACTGCATGAATTTGAAACTCGTTGCCCATCACCTGGGACTGATCATGATCCTGCTGTCCGGCACGATGCTGCTGAGTCTTGTTTGGGCGCTGCCGTGTGCGGGCGGAGTCTGGCTTCATGAAAAAAACGGCGTTTTTGCTATTTTAGGCTCTGCCTCTCTTACGAGTGCGCTTGGCTTCTCTCTTTACCGGATCGGGAAACGCGCCCGTAAAATGAAGATCTTTCGCCGGGAAGCCATCGCGATCGTCGGTATTGGGTGGATCCTGGCCTCTGTATGCGGTGCGTTTCCCTATCTGTTCAGCGGGATCCCGCGGGCTGTTCTTCCAGACGGTTCCTGGGTGCCGCTGACGTTCATTGATGCTTTCTATGAGTCGGTTTCCGGATTCACGACGACCGGCGGTTCTGTACTTGGTGAACTGGAAGACCCGCAGGTCATGCCGCGGACGATCCTTTTCTGGCGTTCCTTTACGCACTTTGTAGGCGGTGTGGGGATCATGGTCTTTCTTGTGGCGCTTCTCGGAAGCGGAATGTCCGGAAAACTTCTTGTTCAGCGTGAAGTCTCCGGTCCGCAGCAGTCCTCGAAAGTTGCGCGGATCCAGATGATCGTGCGCAGAACGCTCACCGTTTATCTCGTTCTGAATGCGGTACTGACTGGCCTTTTGATGACCTGCGGTCTGGATTGTTTCGACTCGCTCTGCCATTCCTTTGGTACGATCGCGACAGGGGGATTGAGCAGCCGGAATGCCAGTTTCGGTGCATTTCGCATGCTTCCAGATGTGAATTATGCGGCGGCAGAATGGATCCTTTCCATCTTCATGTTCATTTCCGGAATGAATTTTCTGGCACTCTACTTTTTTGCCCTTCGTGACTGGAGGCCGCTGATAAAGAGTCGTGAATGGCAGATCTACCTGGCGATTGTCGCCGTTGCTGCTGCCGTCATTCTTCTTTACCAGCATTCGATCAATGCCGCTTCCGGTCTTTCTGTTGAGACATCCCTGCGAAATACTTTTTTCCACGTCACGTCTGCGATCACGACGACTGGTTATGTTACAGTTGACTACTCCTGCTGGGCTGCAATGGCGCAGATGACGATCTTCTCACTTATGTTTGTCTCGGCATGTACTGGAAGTACAACTGGCGGGTTTAAGATAATGCGGTACGTCATTCTCTTCAAGACGCTCTGCCTCGAACTGGAAAAAGTTTATCGTCCGGCAATCGTGCGTCCGCTCTATCTTGACGGTGAACGGATCCGCGATAATGCGCTGGTCATGAACGTCCTGATTTTCTTCTCGCTCGCATTTTTGACAGTCAGCGGAGCTTGGATATGTACGATGCTCTGGGAACCCGATACGCTTTGGTTCATGAACGATTCACCATTTTTTATGGAAACAAAAGCTCAAGATCTGCTTGCGGCTGTCATCAGTCACTTTGCTAATGTCGGGCTTGGGATGGGGATCTTTTGTACTGAGAATAATTTTGGGATCCTGACACCTGCAACAAAACTCCTTTTTGCGTGGCTTATGCTTCTCGGCCGTCTGGATTTTTATGTCATTCTGCTTCTTTTTCACCCAGGATTCTGGAAAAAATAGGCACTTTATCCAAAAAAGACCAGTTTAAAAACGATTGTACTGCATCCATTCCGTGAATATGAGAAATGGATGCTTTTTTGTATTTTTTGCCGCGATAAAATGTCGCAGAATGGATCCAAATATGACGCATTTTGAGAAATTTAAGAGCGAAAATGAGAGGGAATGAGAGAAAAAAGAAAAATTCTGAAAAAAGTTTAAGATGTGTTTTGTATCGTAAAACACGGGACGAAACAGTTGTTTGAGTGTAGGGAAGACAAGAAAAGTTTAAAAAAAGGAGAGGACCCCCCTTGAATAATTTTTGGAATGTGGTATATTCATTCGCATCTTAAGTGAAAGCAATGAAACTTAAGAGGAAGTCAAGTCTTCGGACTGATTTATCTTTGACAATATGATGAAATAACATGAAGCACAAGATTTTATTGAGAACCTTGATAAAGTCTTTGAGTCAACAAGTGGGTTTGTTGAGTAATCAACGTAATTAACAAACCAAATCTGGCGGGTTTTCCGACCTGTCAGTGCTGGAAGCAAGCTAAATAAACCGTTAAGGTTTAGCAATACATAATTGAAGGGTTTGATTCTGGCTCAGAATGAACGTTGGCGGCGTGGATTAGGCATGCAAGTCGAGCGATGA
>JAFQOH010000163.1:0-2367 GCA_017403345.1 Thermoguttaceae bacterium | reverse complement strand
TTCAAGGTCCCGACATCTGCGGCGGTCACGTTTGACAAACCGCTCTGTCTTGTGGAGATCTACGGGAACTATCGCGACGGTGTTCGGAATGGGAAACCGGAATTTGATGACCGGATGCTTTACCGCAGCGGTATGGAGATCTTCTGCCGGGGCGGAAACGTTCTTCTCCCGCACGGGATCTGGACGGACCCCGGGAAAATGTACATTCCGCCGGATATTTCATGGCGTAACGCGAATTTGAAGGGCACTCTTCCGCAGTATGGTGAGTGGGTGAGCCGGATCAGTTTGATCCTCCGTCACAGTCAGCACGTCGCGGACATTGGGATCGTTTACCCGATCGACAATTTGAAGGCATTTTTTTACTTCCATAAAAATTTTGTTCCGCGCAACCATTCGTTTGGAGTTTACGTCCCGTCGGAAACGGACTATCTCGCGGTCGGGAGCGACCTGACGTCGCGTATTTACCGGGACTTCACGTACCTTCATCCGGATACGATGGCGTCACGCTGCTCGGTCGGCAAGACGGCAGACGGCCGGACGGTCTATCAGCTGAAAAACGAGAAGAATCCACAGGATTACGAAGTCCTCATCCTGACGGGTTCCGAAGTGATTTCGTGTGAAACGCTCCGTTCGGTGCTTGAATTCCATCGTGCGGGCGGGAAAGTCCTCGCGACGACCCGCCTTCCAGACCGAGCGTCAGAAGGACCGGAATTTGACGCGGAGATCTGCGCGATGATCGAGGAGCTTTTCGGCGTGGATCCGCGGGTCCAGGGACAGGTCGAGGCTCTTCTGACGGGGCAGGAAGATCGCGTCAGTCCTTCCACTTTCCGTGCGTATCGGGAACAGAACGCCTACGGTCAATACATCATGCAGTATCCGGGGGTCGAGACGCGGGCACTTTCAGAGATCCGCCGCGAGCGTGCGATCTTCCTTCCGAAGCCGACTCCGGATGCACTGCGCGGTGCTCTCGACGCGCTCATTGCGGTTCCGGACGTCCGGATCGTTTCGCATGACGGCAAACGGCTTCCGACGGTGGACATTGCACCGCGCGGACACTTGGACTACGATGGAATGGTCCAGTACATCCATAAAGTGAAGGATGGACGCGATTTCTATCTGGTCGCCAACTCTTCCAATTCCAGTGTCGCGCTGGACGTTTCCCTTCGCGGGCAGTTTGAGACGCTGGAATACTGGGATCCGATGACGGGCGAGATCCTGCCGGTCCCGGAGACGGCGATCTCGCGCGCTGAGGATCACGTTACGATTCGGAATTTTACGCTTAATGCGATCCAGGCCAAATTTATTGTTGGCAAAAAGACGAAATAAATTCTATCTTTCCGTGAAACGGCAGATCCAGTCTCTGGATCGATCTGACGTTTCGCGGGAAGTACTTTCGAATGAAAGAAAACTTCCTTAATTTGGAGAAATTCCTATGAAACGATTTGTTTTTTCCTTTACGCGGGAGATTTCCAGAACGTATTTTTCAAGACGTTTCCTGCTGTTTGGGACGCTTTTTCTTTTGTGCGCCTTCCTTTTTCAGTCCTCCCTTTCATTTGCTGACACGCTGAAAGAACAGTTTCGCTCCGCGCCATTGATCGTACCTGGTGAGTCTATTTCGCTGAAGCCTCTTCCGCTCTGGCACACGAACGGTCCGCTGACGGATGAGCTGATCCGCGAGTTTTTCGAGAAGGGGACTGAGAATGGCTTTGGCGGGTACACATTCCTGCCGCTTGGACGTCATGTTCCGACCGAGCCGAAGTATTTGACGGACGGATACTTTGAGTATTTCGGAAAGATCCTCGAAGAAGCGAAAAAACGCGGACAGAAGATCGTGTTTTACGATGACGTGGACTTCCCGTCGGGAACTGCCGGCGGAAAGATGCTAGAGCTTTACCCGGACGACATTACGAAGCGTCTCGACATGGAAGAGTGGACCGTCACGGGTCCGCAAGAGAGATCGGAATTTCGTTTTTCCCGGAAACTGAACCAGAACTGGAAAGACGGCATGATCCAGGCAGTCGTCGCGATGGATCTGAAAACGTGGAAGCGGATCGACCTGACGAAGGATGCATCTGCGGAAGTTTCCGACACACAGATCGTCTGGAGCGTTCCGGACGGCGAGTGGAAAGTCATGGTCTTCTACGCGGTGACGGACGGGAACAAAGTGGACAATATGGACCCGGAAGCGATGAAGAAATTCCTTTCGCTGACGTACGAGAAATACTATGAGCGTTTCCCGGAGCATTTTGGAACGACGATCCCGGTTTCGTTCTTTGATGACGTGACCATTACGCAGACGAAAGGCGGACGGAACTGGACTCGCGTCTTCAATGCGAAGTACGAGGAGCTTTACGGGCGCTCTCCGGC
>JAFQOH010000162.1:0-4320 GCA_017403345.1 Thermoguttaceae bacterium | reverse complement strand
CGGGATCCGCAAAAGCGTCACATTTTCGCCACATTCTCTAATTATATGGCGATAGGGCATTCTGTCAAGTTTTTTTTTGAAAAAATTTTGAGCGAGGTCAAGAAGAGCCGGTAAAATACGGGCTAAAGTCAAAGAAAAAAAATTGAAAAAACTTACCTCAAAGTGCGCAGAAAAAGAAAGAGAAAAAACGATTTTGCGTTTGAATGGTCAAATTTTGGCATAAAAAAGAGGAGGAAAAAACGTTTTCGGATCCTGTGATCTTCGAAAAAGTCTTCCCCTCCCGTCAGCGTTTCGTGCGCCAGTCCGTACCCGTTAGTTCTTCGTTAGCACACCGTTCGCACACCGTTCGCACACCGTTCACATACCGTTCACATACCGTTCACATACCGTTCACATACCGTTCGCACACCGTTCGCACACCGTTCGCACACCGTTCACACACCGTTCACACACCGTTCACACACCGTTCACACACCGTTCACACACCGTTCACACGCCGTTCGCACTTCGCGTACTCAGCGCGTTTGGAAGTCGCGTCCGACACGGAATTCACGCACGGTGCCGGAATCCGGATCGAATGCGCGTACGATGATCCTCATTCCGGGTACGAATGCCGTGGTCGGCGGCTGGTAGGAGTTCGTGTCGTACATGTCTCGGTTTTTGTAGACGGAGCTGTCGTCATTTGCGGCAGTGGATCCTAGGTAGGAGAGAGTCGAACCGGAATCGTAATCGATGCCGCTCATTCCGGTCGTACGGCTCGGATGGCGAAAAGTTTGCGGGTCGTAGTACTGGGAGTTGTTCAGTTCGTTGACCGCACGGTAGCGTTTCTCTCTCGGATCGTAGAGTTGTATCTCGAACATGACGACGTTCGGCAGGATCATGCTTGCCTGAAGATCCTGCGTTTGAAACGAGGAGTTTCCGGTCAATGAGTCCCAGACGGCTCTCATGGCGCGGTTTTGGAAGTCTCCGAGCATTCCGGGCGAGATCATGCGCACGAACGGGAGTTCCATTCCGGAGGAGACCGAGGCGGAGAGCTGCGCGTTTGCGGAATAGTAGTTCCTCGGCTCGGCAGGCGAGTTCACGAATGGGACCGTCATTCGGTAGAGATCGTTTTTGTAAACGAACCAGATGACCTCGGCATAGGGGGTCTGCATGGTGCGCGGGCTGGAGTTTCCGAACGACTTTGGATCCGTGAAAGTGAAGGGCTTTTCTCGATTGAAGACGGTGAATGCGGCAAACCCGGCTCTTCCGTTCTTTTCGATCTCGTTCACGTCGCGGTCGATCAGACGCAGGTCGCCGCGCGTGTAGCGGCTTGAATCGCTCACGTTTCTCGTCGTCGTTCCGAGACAGAGGAAACCGTCGTCCATTTCCACGGGGCGCGGAGCCTTCGGAACGACTGAAATGTGTGCGAGGTCCTCCTGAAGCAGCATTTGCGCACTTCGGCACTGATTCTGAAGATCGATCAGAACGCGAGTGTCAGCGAAAGTCGTGTTGACCATCGAGATGATCTTCACCAGTCCAAGCAGGAGGAACAGCGCAAGCCCAGTCGCCAGCATCAGCTCGATCAGCGTGAAGCCGTCGGTTCGGCGTGCGTGCATTCGTGAGTGATTTGTGTTCATGCTTTCTTTTTCCGAAAAAGTCGAAATTTCAAATCGGGACGTAGTCATTCAGTATAGCAGAAAACCGCTTTTTTTTCAAGGAAATCTACTCGGTTTTTTGCAAAAAATTCATGATTTTCCGAAAATATTTGCTAAATTCGGCTGACAGTATCGAATCTTCCTTTCACTACGAAGCGAAAGGGGCATTGGTTCTTGAATTTCGTCCGCCAGTTCGTTTACGGCGTCAAATTTTCCGGTGCGCTTTGAGTTTCATTGGGCTCGAGACGCTTCAGGAGTACTTTTGCGACGGCTAGGATCGCCTCGGCACTGTTTGGTATCTCGCGGTGCAGGGAGCGTACGAAAATGGTTTCCTGCGCCCATGGCAGCGTTGCGCTTTCGACTGAGACGACGCCGTCGGACTGCGAGCCGCTTTCCTCACTGCGCAGCCTCGCGATGATGTTCACGTACGTGACGTCCGGCGAGGGGGAGCAGGTGAGGAGTGCGTCCCAGAAGATGGAGTTTTTCTGGAGGGAATCCAGAGCGGTGACGTAGTTGAGGAGCTCGTCATTCTGGATGTGCGCTCGATTCTCTTTGCGGAACTGCTTCAGATTTTTCTCGACGTGCGAGGCGGTCCGGCCGATCATTTCCGTCAGATTGCGAGTCGTGGAGTTTGCGAAACCGCTTCCGCGAAACGGCGTTCCCATGGTGATCACGCAGCGGATGGAGGGGTTCGGTTTTGAGTGGAACCAGCGGGCGACGGCGGCGTTGGAGTCGGCGTTTCCTGGGAGTTCGTGCGGCGGGACGGCGGTGATGAGGTTCCAGAATCGTTCCTCAGAATCGATCGTCTGCAGCACGCTCACCAGACCGCCCATGCTGTGTCCGAGGAGGATCATCTGATCCATGTTCGCGTGCGTTCTCTGCGGGTCCAGCTCCCTGCGCAGCGCTGCGAGATCGTCGCTCATTTCGGCCGCGGAGACCCAGAACGGCTGACCGTTGGGGTAGAAGTAGAACCAGAACTGGTATTTGTCGCGGAGTTTTGGGAAATTGTTGAGCGTATTGTAGGTTTCCAGCCAGGTCCTTGCCGAGGACCAGATGCCGTGGACCATCACGACAGGGATCTTGTTTGGATCGTAAGCCTGGGGCATGTAGATCCCCTTGAGCGTCCGTGAACCGTCTTCCGTCTCTTTCAGGAGGGAATCCGGATCCAGCAGCCCGAGGGTCGCACCGTCCAGCGCGTTTTTCTCGATCGTCTTTTCAAAACTGTACGCCAGCGGCGTCGTGTAGTCGATCTCCAGCGGTATGTAGCGCTTTCCGACGCGGACGCTTGCGGATTCCATCGTGTCGATGAACTCGAATCGCGGAACGTTCTGTTCATCGAAGGTCAGAAAGGCGGTCATCGGGACGCACATTTCCTGCAGGCAGTAGCGGTAGCGTTCCGATTTCTGGTGGATGTCGTTCACTCTTGCGATCAGCGGGACTCCCAGACCGTAGCGCCGGTAGCGGTTTTTCAGGCCCGTGAGTTCGAAATCGGAGGCGAATCGGAAGGAGGAAAAGTCTTCGAGGACCCACTCGCGGCTGTGCATTTTCAGAGGGATGGTCCGCATCGAGTCGGGAAGATCCAAGACGATCGAGCTGCCGTTTTCGGTGAAGACTTCATTCTCTTCGTCGCCGGAGTAGCGCAGGACTGCTTCTGAACTTTCGTTGAAGATCCGGCAAACATTCTGAAACGCGGGCGAGTAGGGATTCCGGGATGACTCCCACTGTTCGTCAAAGAGATAGAGGAACGCGTACCGGGCCGCGCGCAGATGCCATTCATTCACGAGACGGTGCTCTTCCTGCGAGAGAAACCTCTGACCTGCAGTCCGTTTTCCCTCCGCCCACGCGACTTCGGAAAGCATGGCAAGAATGTCCAGGCGCGGAGTCACACGGAGGCTTTCTTCCAGTAATGCGAGCGTTTTTTTAGGGTCCTTGCGCGCCTGACGGTCCAAATTCAGGGTACGAAGACCGACGCGGGTCGATTCCGTGTACATCTCCTCCACGGAAGGGGAAGAAAACGGCATGAGACCGCTCGACGGCAGAGGACGGATGCCCGAAAAACGGGAACGCGTCAAGCGTGTCGTCGCGCAGCCAGAAAGCATCTGGATCAAGAGCAGAAGAAAAAAAAGAAGCAAAAGAAACCGATGCGAAAAACTCGGAAATGCGAGCGGATCCTCTGTTCTGGTGCGGTTCTGACGCCTGCGGAAAGAGCGGCATGGCTTGGAAATTGGACATACATTCCCCATTTTCGCATTCGCAGCGTACCGGAGTTCGGCATCGTGCGGCTGGCGAGTGAGCCAAGGGGCGGGGAAGTGCATGAAAACCTCCGAAAAAGGGGGACGGGATCGAAACTGCCAAGGGATCTTAGGAGAATAGCAGAATTTCAGGATAAATTCAAGTCCGAAATGTCGTTTTTTTTGTTTCTAGGAAAAAACAAAAAGAAAAAAGTTTAAAAAGTTTTTGAAGAGAGAGTCTGAGAGGGAAACGCTTTTGGGAGGCGGCGCGTCTCGCATCGCTTTTGGGAGGCGGTGCGTCTCGCATCGCTTCTAGGAGGCGGTGCGTCTCGCATCGCTTTTGGGAGGCGTCGCGTCTCGCGTCGCTTTTGGGAGGCGTCGCGTCTCGCGTCGCATTTGGGAGGCGACGCGTCTCGCGTCGCTTTTGGGAGTTTCTGTATTCAAGTCAAGGG
>JAFQOH010000161.1:0-6265 GCA_017403345.1 Thermoguttaceae bacterium | reverse complement strand
AGCCAGTCTTTTGAAGACTTGACTTTCTCTTAAGTTCAATTGCTTTCACTTAAGATGCGAGATAATATAACACATTCTGAAAATCCTTCAAGGGGGGTCCCGCCTTTTTTTTCAACTTTTCTCGACACCAACCTCCAAAAATCAACGCCGCACACCGTGTTTTTACGAACCAAACGCATTTTTAACTTTTTTAAAAAATCTCTCCTCTTCTCTCATTTTCACCTTTTTTTCTCTATTTTTCCCCTCAAACCTCCCCCCCCCATTGCTTTTTTGTCTTCCACACGATATAATCTTTTTATTAAATCAGCGCACTTTTGTGCACTTCAGCCTTTAACACATTTTTCCAATGGAGTTGATATATGGAAGAACAGACCACCCTCGTACTGCTCGAGAATTTGAACACCCAGACCCCGGAGCACCGAAGAGCCGCTTTCAGCGCCGTCATCGATCATTTCTATGACTATTTGGCAAGAAATGCCTACAATATCCTGGGCCGTCAAGTAAAAAAAGGGCTTTTTTCCATCCAAACCTTAAATTATTTTGAGATCGACCACACGACCCTCGTTGCTGAAGCCTACGCATCCCTCGAAAAATATCTCACATCGCATCCAGAATTCAAGATCGAAAACAAAAATCACCTTTTATCCCTCTTCATCATGCACATCTTTTTCGCGATCAAAACACTAAAAATCAAAGCTCGCGACAGACACAGGGCCGGCCAAGTCGTTGACACTGACCTCGTATCGATCCTCGGAGACCTGGAAGCGGAACAGGACAACCTCGACAGATTCATCAGCTGCATCGATTCTCTCTCCCGCGAACCGTACGTCAACGGCAACGCGCTCACCCCCGCCATCCTTTACCTCAGAAGGACCCTTTTAGGCGAGAAATTCACAGAGATCGCCGACGCCTACAACTTGCCATACAATAACATTAGAGGCTGGTACTCCGATGTCGTTACCGACCTTAGAGAACAATTTCTAAAACACGGCATCGCCGCCCCCAGCGCCACGCGGCCCGTGATCCAGGCCATTAATATGGAGACCCTCGAACTTCTCCAGGAAAATGGCCTCGATTTCCGCGTCGGCGACTTCGTTCAGCTCTTCAACGACAGCCCGATCGACGATGATTTTGCCCTAACAAATCACATCCAGGACATTATCGACCACAACAAACAAACCCCCTGCAACACACTCGACTGCCAAATCGTCCTCAACGATAACAAGGATGACGACAACTCGTCAGTGCGCCAGCTGAAAATTCCGCATACGCTCCTCGAAACGCTGCTGGACGGAATAACGTTCAGCACGGAAAAATTCATATAGACAAAACAATAGAATTACATTACACAAAAGGAGAATTTCCAATGAACAACCAGGACAAATTCAAAGAAGGAAACGATTTTCAGAAAATCGACACCCATTTTCAAAAATGGCTCACCCACGCGATCGAAGTCTTTCAGGGCGGCTTGCGAAAACTGATAGATGTTCTCAACAATGGCGAGTGGGAAAAATACGTCACCGAAGAAAGTATCATGGAACTCCGCTTAGGCCTCAGTACGTTCCTTCGAAATGACGCGAACACAAAGACACTGACGCGCGATGAGACCAACCAGCTCTACAACAGGATCCGAACCTGTCTTGACGAGCCGGATCTCCTCATCGAGGAACTTAGCAGACGCATGGTCGACCTCGACCTGGCAGAAGGAAAATCTCCCCTGCCGGGCTGCAAACTGGTCAAAAAACTCGGTGAAGGAGGTTACGGAGAAGTTTGGGAGGCTGAAACACACGGAAACGTTAGGATCGCGCTGAAATTCATCCCCAGAACGGGAAACTCTGATCACGAAATAGAATTTCAGGTCCTCCAGGAGATCAAAGACATTCGTCACGCCAATATCGTTCCTATCACAGCGATCTGGCAAAACACGAATCCCCGTTACGCCATTTACCAAATGCCGCTCTCCGAATCTGCATTGCCGCAGGCACTCGGTCTCCCACCCGAAAAGGAGCAAAAGAAGGATCAAAATACCGTTACGCTTTCCCACAACCAGACGGTTTCTTTCGGAGAAGTTCCCCAGATCCGCTCCAAACCGGAGACCGCGACTCCCTCTCATAAAAAAACCTGCAAACCCAATGAACTTCGTCCGTATTTCCGCGATGCCGCAGCCGCCCTGGACTGTCTGAATCACCCGGCAGAGAAAACCAAACGCGAGGCGATCATGCACGGCGACATCAAGCCGGCGAATATTTTCGTCAACAACGGAAGCGCGCAGCTCGGCGACTTCGGATCGGTAAGCCTCATCAAAAACAACCGTCCTTCCCCGTTCACCCCTGCATTTGCCGCTCCGGAACGCCTCGGCCTCCACCCGCAAAACTCCGTGCACTCGGACCAATTTTCGCTTGCGGTCTCATGGTATTACTTACGGACGGGCAAATTTCCATACAGCAAACCGCTTCCGCCGACCCGAACAGTCGATTCAGACTACTATCACCAGCTTCGGGAGACGCTTTGCTCGCTGAACCTTTCGGGCGTTCCTCGGCGGGAGCGCAAAGTCCTTGCGAAAGCCCTCTCTCCCTCCCCATCCAAGCGCTACGCGACGAACACCGCCTTCGTCACCGCTCTCACCCGCCCCGCCAATTTCCTCCTCTGGACCATCGCCATCATCCTCCTCATCGCGCTGACGACGCAATTGACAACGGTTTGGGTGAGTACTAAACATCGGTATAGAGCATTCATTGTAACCACAACGGGAATTTGCGAAGAAATGGGGGCAATGTGCAAGTCGTACGATAGTATCATTTCAGATGTCGAAGAAATCAATGAATACTGGAATTTGATGCTCAAAAATATCGAGGACAAACCAGAAAAGTACGAGATCCATGTCAACCTCTTCAAAAAGTTTTTTGAAAGAAAGATGGATTTCTGGAAAGAATATGCCGAGAATACAAAATTTCCTGAAGCAGACAAAGAAAAATTAAAGATCCTAGAGAAAAATGCACTTAAAGATGCTGAATTTAAGGCCTTCTATAAGGTCAATTCAAATCTTTATAGTATATACTTGCAAGAATTTCTCCTTAATATAGAGCAATCTATAGCACTCCTTCGTTTAGATAAATCTTTCCTTCCAGAGGTACGTGAAAAGTATGATCTGAACCGTAAAAAAATACATTTGCGAATAAAGTGCAATTACTGTTGTTATCTAGGGCTATTAGCTACAACCCCTGCGGAAGTGCAGAAAACGTGCCATAAATACCTTAAAGATTACAAAATTTCATTGGGTGGCTTTCCTCTAACAATGACAACTGATGAACTTTATGCACTACTCTTTAGAGAAAAAGAGAAAGAAATAAAGTTTTTAAATCTTGACTTAGGTGTTGTAGATGCCCAATTGGAAACAAATTTAGTCAAATTCGAGTTATATTTTAACGCCAAAGAACAAGAAGTTGTATCACACCGAATACAGTTTCTCTCATATCAGGCAAAATTGGAAGAACTGAAAGAAGATCCGAATTTATCTGATGATGTCAAAGTCCAAATCGAAAAAAGTCAAGAAATTATAAATGAAACCAACGAGAGACTGAAAAATGTAGAAATGGATCCCTTAGAATGCGAATCAGTGATCAATGATATTTTGAAATTAGACAAAATAATAGCAATTCTTCAATCTGCGCTTGAAGAGCTTGATCAAACGGGTTTATTCAACGACCTGAAAGAAGAGCAATTGCTCGATGAACAAACGGAGGATGCAGATCCGGAAGCGACGGATGTAACGCCTACTCACACAGAGCCGATCGTCGAGAATTAGCGTCTTTTTTTGATTTCCGCCGGCTCCTGAGGGGTTCTTTCAGGAGTCGGCGTTTTTGTGTTTATTAACGGCTCGTTTCGCAGACTTTCGCGAGGTCGGCGAAGAAGTTCGGGTATGTTTTTACAGTGCAGCCAGGATCCAAGATCGTGACTCCCGGCAAACGCAGACCGGCGAGGGCGAAGCTCATGGCCATGCGGTGGTCACGATAGGTCGCGATCTCGACGGACGGCGGGACGGCGTTCTGCGAGAGGGAGAGCGGCTGGATGGTCATTCCGTCCTCGAATTCCTCGACACTGACGCCGAATTTCCGCAATTCCGTCACGACGGCATGGATCCGGTCCGTTTCTTTGACGCGCATGTTCGCGACGTTTCGAATCGTCGTTGGCGAGTCGGCGAAGAGGGCCGTCACGGAGAGCGTCTGCGCGGTATCGCTGATGAAGTGCATATCGGTATCGATGCCGTGAAGCGTTTCGTCCGGTTTTCGACACACCCGGATAAAATCGGGACCATACTCGACAGTACAGCCCATTTTTGCGAGGCATTCGCAGAATCCCACGTCTCCCTGAAGCGCGTTTTTCGAGAGATTCCGGACCGTGACCTCACCACCTGCGACGGCGGCGGCAGCGAAGAAGTAGCTGGCTGCCGAGGCGTCCGGTTCGATTACATAACGGCAGCCGCGGTATCGCTGACCGGCGGGAATGACGAACGTTTCCGGCTCGGGTTCATGGACGTCTGCGCCGAACGCCTTCATCACGGCGATCGTCATGTCGATATACGGGCGCGAAACGAGACCGCCGGTAACTTGGATGACCGTTTCGTTCCGAGCAAACGGCGCAGCCATGAGCAGACCGCTAAGAAACTGGCTCGAAATGTTTCCCGGAATGACCGCTTTTCCGCCGGGGATGCCGTCCGCACGCAGGAGGACCGGGGGACAGTCGTTCCCAAATTCACTCTCGATCGAAACTCCGAGCTGACGCAATCCGCCGATAAGGTCTCCAAGCGGACGCTGTCTCATGCGCTCCACGCCGTCGAGCCGGAAATCACCATGCGCGTTGGCACACATCGCAGTCAGAAAACGGATCGTCGTGCCGCTGTTTCCGCAGAAAAGTTCCGTCGTGCCGGCACTCTCGATCCGGCTTCCGCCCGAAACTCGGATCGTCGCGGTTTCCGGTGTGTGTTCCAGAACGACTCCCATTTTTCGCAGGGAATCCATCATCATCTGCGTGTCCTCGCTGTCCAGTGCTCCCTCAAGGATGGACTCTCCGTCGGCAAACGCGGCGATCGCAAGCGCTCGGTTCGTGATGCTCTTCGACCCCGGAGGCGTGATCTCTGCTCGAATCGGGGAAACGGGCTGAATGGTGATGGAATTCGTGTCGGTCTGCATGTCAAATGCTCCTGAAAAAAGGGATATTAAACCCTCACATTATATACGGAAAATACCCAATTGTCAAGCGTTCCGACACAGAAAATACGCGAGAGGAACTCGAAATACTTAAAAAAAAGAACGATTCCACAAAACGGAAAATAAAAAACGCAAAGAGCGCAGAGAGAACATTTGAAACTCCCTGCGCTCGTGCGTGAAAAAAACAAAACGTCAAACTACCACTTCACCTGGAATTTGATTCCGTCCTCCTTCGCATATCGTTCCGCCTCCGAGCCCGCACTGCCGTAGATAGTGACATTGGCACAGCCGCTAAACGCCCAACCTCCAATGCTCGTCACGCTGTTGGGGATCGTCACCGACGTGAGGCTCTTGCAGGAGCTGAACGCGGAACTTTCAATGCTCGTCACGCTGTTGGGGATCGTCACCGACATGAGGCTCTCGCAGGAGCTGAACGCGGAAATTCCAATGCTCGTCACGCTGTCGGGGATCGTCACCGACGTGAGGCTCGTATGGCTGAACGCGTCATCTCCAATGCTCGTCACGCTTTCTGGGATGGTGTATTTGGTGAGGCTTTTGCCTGCGGGAAACTGAATGAGCGTTTTGCCGTCGGCGGTGAACAGGATTCCGTCCACGCTCTTGAAATGCGTATTGCCCGCGGAGACAAGAATCTCGGTCAGTTTATCGCACCCGGTAAATGGACCGTATCCAATGCTCGTCACGCTGTTGGGGATCGTCACCGACGTGAGGCTACGGCAGCCGATGAACGCGCCATCTCCAATGCTCGTCACGTTGTTGGGGATCGTCACCGACGTGAGGCTCTTGCAATTGGCGAACGCTTCATTTCCAATGCTCGTCACGCTGTTGGAGATCGTCACCGACGTGAGGCTCTCGCAACTCCAGAACGCGTCTTCTCTAATGCTCGTCACGCCGTCGGGGATGGTGTATTCGGTGAGGCTCTTGCCGCACGGGACCTGAATGAGCGTTTTGCCGTCGGCGGAGAATAGGATTCCGTCCACGCTCTTGAAATGCGTATTGCCCGCGGAGACTTGGATCTCGGTCAGTTTATCGCACCCGGT
>JAFQOH010000160.1:0-3674 GCA_017403345.1 Thermoguttaceae bacterium | reverse complement strand
CTGAAACGGAAACTGAAACGGAAACTGAAACGGAAGCTGAAACGGAAACTGAAACGGAAGCTGAAACGGAAGCTGAAACGGAAACGGAGATCATTCCGGCGATCGGTCCGGTGGAATTGGTCGCGCTCATCGCCAATCAAAAATCGGATCACATGCTGGATGTTACCGTCGACAAATTTGACGGCGGGATGTATCAGATCGCCGAACCGGTCACGGTCTACGGCAAAAGCGCGCAGGATGGGTATCTTTACCTGATCGGTATCTCTCCCAAAGGGGACATTACGATGCTTTACCCCCAGGCAGGAGACCAAAATCTGGTTCGCGCCGGCGAGGAATTCTCGGTTCCTGGTCCGAATGCGAAATACCAAATTACGACAGCCGGTCTCATCGGTCAGTACCGGGTGAAGGCGATCGTGACGGACAAACCGCTCGTTTTAGGAGGGTGGGATCCGGAAATGAGCGCAGCAGCGCCCTCGCCAAACGGTAAATTTGCTTTAGACCGCTCGAATTTCCGCTGGACTCCCACGATGGCAGAACAGACCGGCGAGTTGGTCAAAAAAGTTTTGGAGAAACGGACCAACGGACCTGGAGAAACGGTCAAACGGCGTTTTTCACTAACGCATTTTGCGCAGGATGAGGTCTCTTTCATCGTACGAAAACCCAAATCACACAAAAATTAAAAAGGTACTAAAAAATGAAACGATATTTGACGATTTTTGGACTCCTTTGCCTCTATTTCGGCATCTCGGGCACAGTTTCCGACGCAGCAGCCTCCGGAGCGCGCGGAATGGTCGTAACAGAACGGAGATCAGAAACGTTTTACGTGAACATCTCCATGGATCACCAAGACCGCGTTTACGAAGAAGGCGATCGGATGCACGTCACGGTGACTTCCAGCCGAAGCGGTTACCTTTACCTTCTGTACAAGGACGCGGTGGGGAATGTTTCGCTCCTTTTCCCCAATAAATTCGAGCAAAACAACAAAATCGAGGCGAATACCCAGATCTTGATACCGTCCCAGGAAATGAACTTCGACCTGACGACCCAAGCTCCGTTTGGCAAGGAGACGCTCCAGGCAGTCGTGACCCTCCAGCCGATCAAAGATGCCTCGGTGGCAGATTTTCGAAATAGCGGTTCGGTGAAATCTCTTTCAGAGAGAGATGTGTATTCGCTCAATCAGGGGGTCCGGGGAGTCGCAGTCACCGAAAAAGAGCGCGGTTCGACCCCTCAAATGGCAGAGTTCAATCTGGACATTACGACCTATCCCCGAGGCGGGCGTCCGTCAGCCGCCAAGAAGGAGCGCATCTTTGTCGGCATCGGTGTCGCACGGTATGAACACTCGCGGATCAACAGCCTTCCGGCATGCGAAGGCGATCTGCAGGCAATGGGAAAATTCTTTGCCCAAAATTCCTATATCAACTTGGACAAAAGCCTCATTTACAAAAATGAGGAGGTCACAATGGAAAATATGCGCAAACTTTTCACCGAATACCTGCGTGACAACACCAAACCTGGAGATGAAGTCATCATTTACTGGACGGGCCACGGATCACGATACTCGGACACGAACGGAGACGAGAATGATGGAATGGACGAAACGCTTGTTCTGTACGACTCGAAACCGAACGATCCGGAAACGCAGCTCCGTGACGACGAATTCGGACGCTGGCTGCAGGACCTTTCCGGAAGAAAGGTCCTCGTGATCCTGGATACCTGCTACAGCGGCGGCTTGGGCAGTCAGGCCAAATCGCTCACTTCCGACGCGGAGTGGGATTTCGGTTTCGGCGAATGCGCTTACGTGAAGGACATCGGACAGTCCGACCTGGCGCTCATCACCTCCTCTGCCCAAAATGAAGTTTCCCTCATGCGCTCCCAGATGGATATGAGCGTCATGACTTGGTTTATCGTGAAAGAGCTGCAGAATACGCCGTCGCTGACGCATAAACAGCTGTATCAAAATATCAAAGGGAAAGTTTACGATTTTGTGAAAGAGGCGTACGAGGTCGAACAGAATGTATTTCTGCAGGATGACCTCTCCGTCCCCATGATCCTGAATCCATGATCCTAGATCCATGATCCTAGATCCATGACCCTAGATCCATGGGGTCTTGGATCCATGGGGTCTTGGATCCATAGGGTCATGAATTCCCTTAAGAACGCACTGTTCACCCTATTCCCATTGTTTCGGTACACGATCCCGGGGCAATGGGAATGCGGGTATTCGTAACAAAACTGAAAAAACAGAAAACCAGAAACCGATCCGGATATTTTAGATGCGATCCGATTTTTTCAAGTTACTGCCGAATGAACTGTCCTCCAAAGGCGAGCAAATACACGGTCAGACCATTGAGCTGGCCGACCGGTATGTTTGCGTCTATTACGATGATAAAGCCCAATTTCAGACAGAGGCCCAAAGCAAGGAACTTTTGCTCCGTCTTCTGCCTGCCTGGCTTTTCCATTGGGAGAAACGCGGCTTCAGGGAGGACGGTATGTTGGTTGCAGATGCACTTGAGAAGACTCCCGCAGGCTCGCCGCTTTCTGATATGGTTTTTTCCGAAGCGTTGTACAAAAGACAATCTAAAGCAGGTGTGTATTTCCAGGAACAGTACGCCCCTTACCTGCACCAGATCGGCAAACGTCTTGTGCAGCTGAACGATCCGGCCGTCCGAAACGATTTTGGCGTCGCGGACTGGATCGGAGAATTGACGGTCTATCTTCTCGATGCGGAAAACAAAGCGAAAGTGCCGCTGATCCGAAAATATCACGGAAAGGTCGGAATCCGTCATTGGCTGGCGGCCGTTTTGGTAAATTATGTTTCGAATCGGCGAAGAGTCATGAAGGAAACGAATGTGTTCGTCTCTGCGGAGGAGGACGTCCTGGAAAACGCGCAGGCAAACTCCGCGGACATCTCGATGGAACAGGAAAAAATTGAAGAACTGCGAAAACTCCTGGAACGCACTTACGCACTTCTGACGCCGCAGGAAAAAATGCGTTTGGAGTACTTTTACCGAGACGCGCTCACCAATCAGCAGATCGCTGCGATACTCGGCGAGGATCCCGCGCTCACGACAAGACGGAGACAGGCGGCAGAACTGCATTTGGCGGAATATTTCTGCAGCGAATACCAAAAATCGGAACTCTATTTCTGGGGCGGAGACCTAAATGCCGCTGTAATGGACCATAAGGCACTCGTTCACCTGCTTTTTTCACCGACGGAGGACCAGGAATGAGTAAAAACAGTCTTTTCGAGGCCCTGCTGCCGATCATGGAGAAATGTATAAACGATGCCCGATGCCGCGACCTGGAAGGTTGGCATCCCGCCTTTGACATAGAGTTTCTGGAAGACCTGATAGCCGGCGCACTTCCCGAAGAAAAGCTCGAGGAGTACCGTGAACATCTCGCGCAATGCCCTCTCTGTCGTGACGAAATGGCCCTCCACGCCCGGTGCGGCACGCTGCAGGACGCGCAGAGATCCGTCATGCCGATGCAACCGTCTCGCCCCGCAGCCTCCAATTCCGCAGCCTCCAATTCCGCAGCCTCCAATTCCGCAGCCTCCAATTCCGCAGCCTCCAATTCCCCGGCCTCCAATTCCCCGGCCTCCAATTCCCCGGCCTCCAATTCCCCGGCCTCCAATTCCCCGGCCTCCAATTCCCCGGCCTCCAATTCCCCGGCCT
>JAFQOH010000015.1:0-7738 GCA_017403345.1 Thermoguttaceae bacterium | reverse complement strand
CCTGAGACTGCGCCTGTTTCTGAGACTGCGCCTGTTTCTGAGACTGCGCCTGTTTCTGAGACTGCGCCTGTTTCTGAGACTGCGCCTGTTTCTGAGACTGCGCGGGCTCCTCTTTCACTGGGGCTTCAACGACGACATTCTGTTTCTGCGGTGCGATATATACCTGTTTCTGACTCTGTACTTGCTGTGCCTGGCTGACTCCGGAGATCAGGACCAGTGCGAAGAGCGAACCAAATGCAGTGATATTTTTTTTCATGATGAACTCCATCAAAAGTAAAATTAAAAGTAAAACGCTTTCCGTTTATTAGGTCAATGTAAATATTGGGAACGGATTGACTCGAATTTTAAAAAAATCTCAAAAATTCTCAAAAATTCTCAAAAATTCTCAAAAAATCACCAAAGATCCCAATTTTACGGGGCTGGATCATTGTGTGTGAATGACACAGCGCTCTGGATCCTGCGTATTTTTGTCGAGATCTAAACGATCATCCATTCAAACGGGACCGTAACGGCAAACTCCTGAAATCATATTGTATCATATTTTGTAAAATTTTCTAGTGGGAAAAGCTAAAAAATGAAAATTTTATTCAGCACTCCTTGACAGAAAAGCGCGTTGGGGTAAAATTTGAAATATCGTTAAATTTTGCCCGAGGCGCATATTTTGTGCTTGAAAAACGCACTTCAGATCGAAATTTACTTCCAGGGAGCGGCCGTATGCCTTCCGTTTCATTGAATTCCCGTCTCGGAGATCTCAGCGTCGGAGAGTCTGGTCTCACCGAATGCGCTTGGGACGGTGTGGAAACTGTTCAGTTCCGAAACGGTTAGAATGCGGGCGGAACTCCCTGCGAAGGCGTTTTTCCGCACCTGCGGCTCTTGGTCGACGGAAAGTGTGCGGGGAATTTCGGCTCTCTCCAGATCCATCAGGAAGAGTGACGGCAGATGCTTTGAGACCGCGGTTTCGGGTCGGGAAAATCCGAAAAAGCCCTCAAAAACGGAATGTTTTCGGCTTCGGTGAACTTTTCCGGCGGACTAGCCGTAAATGAAATGTGTGTGTACGTAAAGATTTTTCCATTTTTAGCCTCATGCCGCACAAAAGGAAAGTGCGGAGGGCGCCTCAATGAGTGAAGAAAAAATGAATGCAGAAAAAATGAATGCAGAAAAAATCATTTCCATCAAAGATTTCCAGCAGCTGATCCGCGATATGTACTTCGAGAAAGACGCTGCCCGCGGAGCGGAAGCGACGTTTCTCTGGCTGATGGAAGAGGTCGGCGAGCTTGCGGCGGCACTGCGTGAAGGGACGCAGGAAGAGCTGGCACTCGAATTCGCGGATGTTCTGGCGTGGCTCACCACGATCGCCAACGTGCGCGGCATTGATCTGACCGAAGCGGTCCGCGCGAAATACGGTGACGGATGCCCCGGCTGCGGACAGTACGTCTGCACGTGCCCTGACTCGGAAAAACCGTAGGATCTGCTTCCTTTTTTCATTCGCGAAGGAGCCTCAAAATGAAATTTCGTTCCGTTTCGGAAAGCCTGATGGTTTACGGGGCTTTCGTTTTCCTGAATTCGTTCAGCAAACCGACTGTTTTCGCATCGCGGGCAACGTCCGCCTTCATTTTGCGCGCACTCGCCATTTTCGTGCTCCTTTTTGCGGAAACGCTTTCCGGAACGTGCAGTGAACTCCCTGCGTCGGCTGGTGAACTCCCTGCGTCGGCTGGTGAACTCCCTGCGTCGGCTGGTGAACTCCCTGCGTCGGCGCAGGATCTCGGCTGGTCTGAGTCGGAGGTCCAGGTCCGTGTCGGCCTCCTTCCGGCCACGGTTTCCGGCGAGGAACGGGTACGTACCGGCATCTGGAAACCGGGACGCTGGACGCCGTTTCGGGTCAGGATCGCGCCAACGCAGAACGCGGAAGAGAGTTTCTCCGGCCGGATCGTTTTGGAGCTCTCCGATCCCGACGGAGTTACCGTTTCGACCGAGCAGGAGATCCGCGGCAAATTTCCGCTCACGGCAGAACTTTGCGGACTTCCGGGCAATTCGAGCACGCAGTTCACGCTGAAGATCTTTCGCACACGCAGTACTTCCGGTTCGGAGGCGTTTCAGGATGGAGCAGCGTCAGCGTCAGAGTCCGAGCTCGTTTTTCAGACGACGCGGGAACTTGACGGTGCGCTTTCCGAGACGAAAGGGACGATCTGGGTCGTCGGTCCATCCGATGCCGGAGCGGAAGCTGGAGTTGCGCAGATCCCGTCTGCGGGAGATCGGAAACCGAAGATCGTCCGTTTTGCGGCGGCGTCTGACCTTCCGCGCTCTCTGAAAGCCTGGGAACTCGCAGACGTTCTGGTACTCACGACGGAAGATGAGTCCGTTTTGGATTCGTGGCGTTCGGAGGAGATCCGGCGTCTGGAAGCCTGGACCCGTCAGGGGGGCATTTTGGTCTTGAGCGTGGGACGCAATGCGGAAAAGTGGTCGGCAGATCCGAACTGGCGTGCTTTCCTTCCCGGTACGTTCGAGAAAGTCGTACCCGTCCGCGAGACCGCTGCGATGGAAGTCTTCGCCAATTCACCGATCCCGATCACGCTTTTGGGGGTCTCGGAGCGCTTCCGCATCCCCGTCGCCCGATTTACGGAGCTTCGCTCGGGGATCCAGCTCAGAGCGAAGCAGTTTGACCTGCCGCTCGTCCTCCGCGATTCCATGGAACTGGGGCAGGTGCACTGGGTCACGTTTGACCTCACGCATCCGGCTTTGATGAACTGGGAGGGAAAAGGGAGTTTCATTTCCGCTTTGCTCGATTTTCCGACGGAGAGTCTTGATGCTGGAGAAAAAAAGTCCCGCGGCATGGAGCTCGGTTTCGACGACATGGCGGGGCAGATGCGCAGTGCTCTGGACGATTTTGACGGGATCCGGCCGGTCTCCTTTGGACTTCTGGCACTCTTTTTCTTCCTTTACCTCCTGATCGTTGGACCCGGCTGCTGGTTCCTTTGCAAAAAACTTCCGCGAGGCGGCGAGACGGCATCTTGGACCGCGTTTTTTCTGTCGGTCTGCGTCGGCTGCGCTTTGCTTTACGCGTTCACTGGGAAAGACGGTGCGATCCGCGTGAATCAGATCCAGGTCACCGACTACGTTCAGGAAACGGGGGCCGTCCGGCAGTCGCTTTGGGCAAACGTCTGGTCTCCTGACGCAAAACGGATGACTCTGCAGCTCGTGCCGACCCCCTTTGAAGTGCCTGCAGAACTTTCCGCTCCGGCAGACGCTGCTTCCGGCGCCTCCATTCCAGACCCTGCGGAGAACCAGGTCCAAACGCGCATCGGCTGGTTCGGACTTCCGGGAAATTTCTTGGGAGGGATGAACTCGCGCATCTCCGGCGCTTCTCTCGTCCTTTCAGAGGAAGAGGGCTGCTGGATCCGCGGCGGCAGGATGGAAAACGTTCCGTTTTTTGCACGTTCGACGAAAAGTTTCAGCGCGAGCCGTTGGTTCCTCTTTCCTGAGGGAACGGAAAGACCGAAGTTTGCCGAATTGCGCACATTTTATCAAACGCGTGTTCTAGGAGAGATACGCAACCCCTTTTCTGTGCCGATGGAGCACGGCCTCCTTCTTTTCGACGGCTGGGCGTGGGAGATCGGACGGATCGAACCGGGGGGAACGTTCACCATCACGGAAACGACGCCGTACCTGGCCGCTTCCGCACTCCTTCTGGATGCCGATTTCATCGAGGACCATTCCGTGAAATCAAGCGTCGGCATTCGGCGCAAAAACCGGCCTTACGACAGAGCGTCACGCGATCTGGAGTACATCGTGCGGACGATGCTCTTTTACGAAAAATGCGGCGGGGCTTCGTACACGGGACTCCATCACTGTTTCCAGGAGCATTTGGACGCCTCGCAGCTCCTGAATTGCCGAACGGCGATCTTTTATGCCGCTGTGCCGGAAGTGCCGGAAGTGCCGGAAGTGCCGGAAGTGCCGGAAGTGCCGAAAGTGCCGAAAGTGCCGAAAGTGCCGAAAGTGCCGAAAGTGCCGAAAGTGCCGGAAGTGCCGGAAGTGCCGGAAGTGCCAGAGTCTGGGACCGTGCAGAAAAATGGAGTGGAGCGGGAGCTTTTCACCCGTCTGGAAGTCCAGGAAAATGCGGCATCGCAGACGCTTTCAGGCGGAGATCCAGGAGTCCGTGACAAAAATGTGCGTCTCCTGCGCGTTTTCCTTCCCGTTTCCGAAGAGTAGCGGAGACGCCGGAGCTGTTTTCGGAATTTTTCCCGAACGGGCCGGTTTCCGTTTGATTTTTTTATTTTTGTTCTCCGGAATTTGATTTTCCGGGATTTTGATTTTCCAGAATTTGAGCAGCAGATCATGATCCAAACGCACGACCTGACGAAAGTTTACGGCAGTTTACGCGCCATCGATTCCCTTGAGCTCTCGCTTGGCGAGCGGGATGTCTTTGGTTTCATCGGTCCTAACGGAGCGGGAAAAACGACGACGATGAAGATCCTCACGACGCTTTTGGAGCCGAGTTGGGGGGAGGCGACCGTCTGCGGCTACTCGATCTACACGCATGCGGCCGAATTGCGCCGTGTGATCGGGTACATGCCGGACTTTTTCGGCGTCTACGAGGACATGCAGGTCATCGAGTACCTGGAGTTTTTTGCCGCGGCCTACCGGATCCGGGGTGAGAAACGCAGGAAACGGTGTGAGGAAATGCTGGAACTGGTGGATCTTGGCTACAAAAGGAACGCGCTGGTGACGAGTTTGTCCCGCGGTATGACGCAGCGGCTCGGTCTTGCCCGTGTTTTGCTGCACGATCCGCAGGTCCTGCTTCTGGACGAGCCGGCAAGCGGTCTGGATCCGCGTGCGAGGATCGAGATCCGAACCCTTTTGAAAGAATTGAGTAAAATGGGCAAAACCATCATGGTCTCGAGTCACATTTTGCCCGAACTCGCCGACGTGTGCAACAAGATCGGCATCATCGAGCGCGGAAAACTGCTCGTGAACGCCAATGTGGAGGACGTTCTGCGGCAGGTCCGGCGTGCTGGACGGATCCATTTGACGCTGGCGGAGGAACAGCCTTGCGAGGGATTCCGTTCCCGACCGGCAGAGCATGCCGCGAAGATCGCAGAGGGCCTGGAAATGACTGCCGGCATTGAGGTGAAAGACGCGCTCAATTTTTCCATCCAGCTCCGCGAGGGCGTGGAGGACTACTCGGAGATCCCTGCCGTTCTGGCGGCTGCCGGGATCCGGTTCCTTTCCATCCATGAGGATGAGATCAACCTAGAAACGGCGTTCATGACGCTGACTCGCGGAATCACCTCCTGACCCCCAAAAAAACGCGGAGCTTCCCCGAACTCGGAGCTTCCCCGAACTCGGAGCTTCCCCGAACGCGGAGCTTCCCAGAAACTCGGAGCTTCCCCGAACGCGGAGCTTCCCAGAAACTCGGAGCTTCCCCGAACGCGGAGCTTCCCCGAACGCGGAGCTTCCCCGAACTCGGAGCTTCCCCGAACGCGGAGCTTCTGCCCCCGCATCTGAATTTTCAGGCGCGGTCCGACGTCATTTTTCGTTTCCGTCCCTTCCATCATCAGCCAGATCCATGCTCGCAAAACTTCAAACCCTCACACTCAGCGGGATCGATGCCCTTCCGGTAGACGTGGAGATCGACATTTGCCCTGGACATTCCAACGTCACGCTCGTAGGGCTTCCGTCGCAAGTCGTAAAAGAAAGCATTCAGCGCGTCATGCGTGCACTGGAAAATTCCGGGTTTTCGTCTCCTGGAAGTGCCATTTTGATCAATTTGGCCCCGGCGGAGATGCACAAGCAGGCGGCATCTTTTGACCTTCCGATCGCGATCGGTCTCCTTGCGAGTCAGGGGCAGGTCCCGTTTGAGAGTCTTGACGAATTCGTCATGGTCGGAGAACTTGCGCTTGACGGGCAGCTTCGTCCCATTCGGGGCGCACTTTCCATGGCGCTGGCGTGCGAAAAGCTCCGGATGACCAATCCGCGGCTTCGCGGTCTGATCCTCCCGTCGGAAAATGCGGCCGAGGCTGCCGTCGTGGAATCGATCGAAGTGATCCCGGTCTCGAGCATCGCGCAGCTTTTGGCGTTTCTTCTTGGAGACGTCGACATCGATCCGTCACCCTCCCGTTTGGAAGAGATCTACGCGGCACACTCGCAGTACGATTTAGATTTTGCGGACGTTCGGGGACAGGAAATGGCGAAGCGTGCCATGATGATCGCGGCTGCCGGAGCGCACAATATGCTCATGATCGGTCCGCCCGGCTCCGGGAAAACGATGCTGGCGAAACGGCTTCCCAGCGTGCTGCCGGAGCTTTTGCCTTCCGAATCGGTCGAAACGACGCGCATTTACAGCTCGATGGGAAAGATCTCCTCGCGCACACCGCTGATCGTTCGTCGTCCCTTCCGCTCGCCGCACCACACGATCAGCGATTCCGGCATGGTGGGCGGTGGAAGTACGCCAACGCCGGGTGAGATCTCGCTCGCGCACAACGGAGTCCTTTTTCTGGATGAGCTTCCCGAATTCAGCCGCCGTACGCTCGAAGTGCTCCGTCAGCCGCTTGAGGACCGTGAAGTCACGATCTCCCGCGCGCAGGCGACCGCGACTTTCCCGAGCGACTTCATGCTTATCGCAGCCATGAATCCGTGCCCGTGCGGATTCCGAGGGGATCTGCGCCGGCAGTGCAATTGCTCGGTCCCGTTGATCGAGCGGTACATGTCGAAAATCAGCGGCCCGCTCTTGGACCGCATCGACATTCATGTGGAAGTGCCGGCCGTTCCGTACGAGGACCTTTCCGTCGCCTCCACTGCCACGGGGACTTCCAGTGCGGAGATCCGCCGCGAAGTTCTGCGTGCCAGGCAGATCCAGGCCCGGCGTTTCGGGTACGTGCTGCGGAATTTCGATTCTCGTTTTGAGCGAGGTCCTGGGCATGAAGAGGAAACGAACGGGAATGGTCTCCAGACCGGCTCTGCAGCGGAAACGGTTTCCGGTCACGTTTCCGGTCACGTTTCCGGTCACACTTCCGTCTCGACGGGGCAGGTGCGGTACAATGCGCAGATGACGACGCGCCAAATTCGCCAATTTTGCCAGCTGGACCAGCAGAGCATCCAGCATCTTCGTGCCGCGATGCACCAATTTGGACTTTCGGCACGCGCACACGACAAAGTACTCCGGATCGCACGCACGATCGCGGACCTAGACGGTTCGGAGAAGATCCAGGCCGACCATCTTGCCGAGGCCATCAATTACCGCATCCTCGACCGGAATCTCTGGACCTGACCCAGCCTTTCCGAAACGCGCACTCCGTTTGGACGCGGACTCCGTTTGAACGCGGACTCCGTTTGAACGCGGACTCCGTTTGAACGCGCACTCCGTTTGGACGCAGACGACGTTTGGACGTGGACGACGTTTGGACGCGGACTCCGTTTGAACGCGGACTCCGTTTGAGTTGCGGACTCCATTTGAACGCGGACTCTGTTTGAACGCAGATGCCGTTTGGACGCGGACTCCGTTTGAACGCGGACTCCGTTTGAACGCGGACTCCGTTTGGACGCGGACTCCGTTTGGACGCGGACTCCGTTTGAACGCGGACTCCGTTTGAACGTGGACTCCGTTTGAACGCGCACTCCGTTTGAACGCGGACTCCGTTTGAATGCGGACTCCGTTTGAACGCGCACTCCGTTTGAACGCGCACTCCGTTTGAACGCGGACTCCGTTTGAACGCGGACTCCGTTTGAACGCGCACTCCGTTTG
>JAFQOH010000159.1:0-34623 GCA_017403345.1 Thermoguttaceae bacterium | reverse complement strand
TTTTTCTTTTCCTTTTTTTCAGTGTGTTTCAGCGTTTCTTCTGTGCACTCAGTGGTAAAATCGCGTCCGTGTCGGTACGTACTTTCCGGAAGAGCTGCTCACGGCTGAAAACTCACAGAAAAGTTCTTCATTTTTGGTCAAATTTTGAAAATTTCGTCAAATAAATGTTTTTTTTCGGGGAATCGTTTGCATTTTTCGAGAATTTAGATAAAATGAAACTTGCGGAGACGTGAAAAAACGTTTCCCTGCTTTTCCATAAAATCGAAAAACGTTGAAAAAATTGAAAAAAGGAACCTGAAATGTGTGCTAAATCTTCCAAGACCCCGGATATTCTGGATCTGAAGTGCAGTTCCAGCTACACGCTTGCGTATTGTGATCCCGATTTGATGGCGCAGCCGGAATTGCGGCCGGTCCGCTTGATGATGGAGGCTTTGAAGCCTGAAATGGCGCTGGATCGCGAAAACATCGACTCCACGATCGTCGTGTTCGGCAGTGCGCGGATCACGGATCCTGAAAAAGCGAAACAGAAACTGGAAGCGGCACAGATGCTTCTAGAGGAAAAACCGAAAGATACTCGGCGTCAAAAGCGCGTCAGGCGGCTGGAAAAACTGCTCGAGCTAAGCAAATACTACGTCATGGCGCGTGAGTTTGCCCGGCTGGTTTCCGAAGAGTGCAAAAAGGATCTTCGGAAAAAGTACGTCATCATTACCGGCGGAGGACCGGGGATCATGGAAGCTGCGAATCGCGGAGCGTTTGATGCGGGAGCACCTTCCATCGGACTGAATATCGACCTGCCGGCCGAGCAGGAGCCGAATCCGTACATTTCCCAAGAATTTTGCTTTCATTTCAACTATTTTGCGATCCGAAAGATGAATTTCCTCCTTCGCGCCAAGGCTCTGGTCGCATTTCCGGGCGGGTTGGGGACACTGGATGAACTGTTTGAGGCGCTGACGCTCCGACAGACCGGAAAGATGCAGCACATTCCGATCATTTTGTTCGGAAAACGCGATTTCTGGGACAATATCATCAATTTGGAGTGGATGGTCGATGCCGGTGTGATCGCAGAAGAGGATCTCGATCTCTTTTACGTCGCGGAAACTCCTGCGCAGGCGTGGGAGTACATCAAGCGTTACCATGCGCTGAACGATTCACCGAAAAAGAACGAAGAGTAAGAAAAAACATAAACGCTGGAAATACAAAAAAGGATCTGCCTGAGGCATTCTGACGGCTCCGAACGTCTGATGCTCCAGGCAGTCCCTGAATCTCATGCCGTCCGTTCAAAAGCGGGACGGCGTTTCATTTTTCGCGTGGATCTTAACGGATCCGAACTTTCACTTAGCGGCCGGCACGATTTCCGACGCGTCCAGCCGGCTGCGTCACGATACTCTGCGCGGAAGGTGAGTTCGGGAATTCCGTGATCGATCCGTTACCCATCGGCTGGGGAACCGGATTTCGGTGCGAACGGTTTCCTTCCGGAGGAAGATCCGTGGAGTAGCTCTGCTGCGGTTTCGTGCTGTACTGGACATTTCCCGGAAGTCCGCGCTGTGCCGCCGTTCCCTGCTGATTGATGCTTTCGCCCGGAGCGCTCATCTGGATCTGACTGCCCGGCACGAAACTGGCACGGAGATAATCATCCGACATGGAGACCGAGGACTGCGGGTCCGTCTGCCAGCCGCCGCCAAGAGCGGTATAAAGCGTCACGACACTGGAAGCAAGCTGTGCGTGCACGGACGCCAGAGCCAGCTGGTTGGACAGTCGGTAACGCTGGGAGTCGAGGACCACCATGTACTCGCGTTTTCCGGTCTCGTACAGGTCGTACGAAAGTTTGAGCGCCTCATTGTAATTCTTGACCGCTTCAAGCTGTTCATCATACTGATCCTGAAGTTTGACGTAATTCATGATCGCATTGTTGACCTCTTCGGAAGCCTGAAGGACCGCATACTGGTACTCGAGACGCATTTCTTCGGTCACGCTTTCCTGCTTTGCGATGGAGCAGCGCACTCGGCCAAACTCAAAAATGCGCCACTGAAGTCGCGGCATGATGCTCGCTGTGAGGCTCTGACCGTCAAACAGGTCGTCGATATTTTCCGCCTGAAGGCCGAAGGAGCCGTCGATGTAGAACTTCGGATAAAGTTCCGCCTGCACGGCACCGACCAGAGCGGTCTGCTGAGCAAGACGGCGTTCCAGAGCGCGAATATCAGGACGGCGGCGCAAAATGTCTGCCGGAATACCGACGGCGACCGCATCCGGAGCGTTCGGGATGAACGATTCGTTTCGCAGCAGGATCTCGCGCACCGTTTCCGGAGAAGCGCCCATGAGCGTCGCAAGACGGTTCACGCATTCGTTGAAAGCGTACTGGATCTTCGGAAGACTCGCCTTCACCGTCGCCAAGTTGGCCTGCGTCTGAACGAGTTCCACGTCGCTGTCTTTACCGACTTCTTTACGCGCTACGATCTTTTCGAGGTACGTTTCCTGTGCTTGGATGTCTGCCAGCGCGATACGTTCTTCTTCCTGTGCCAGACGCGCATTGATGTACGTTCGGGCAGCTTCGGCCAGGAGGAGGACCTTCACATTATTCAGGTCTTCCGCAGTCGCCTGCCATGCCGCATCATACGCTTCCATGTAGCGTTTCAGCTGACCGAAAACGTCCACTTCCCAACTTGCAGCGGCAATTTCCCAGTTCCAAGACGAACCGTAAGTGTGTTTCGGTCCCCCTTCAAATCCCGGCTGCATCTGACGTCCGAATGCGGCATCTGTACCGAGTTTCGGGAAGAGGTCGCCGCGAGCGTAGCGGTAGTCCATCTCCGCCTGGTAAATGCGCTGGGCAGCCATCTTGATGTCAAGATTCTGTTCGTTTACCGTCTTGAGCAGGAGGTTCAGCGTCTCGTCGTGAAAGACCGTCCACCAATCGTCCAGTGCGGGAAGTTCATTGTGGACGCGTGCCGATTCCGGGGCGACGCCCTGTGCGATCTCTGCCGTTTTGGCCGACCAGTCCGACTGAACTTTCGGAGCAGGAGGAGCAACATAATCGGGACCAACTTTACAGCCGGCTGCAAGGAGCACCGCTGCGCTCAGTACGAGCGAACGCCGCAAAACGGGACGGCTGACTGGATTTTTGCAGAATGACAAATTTCGGAGCATCTTGTCACCTTTCGTAAATCTGATTCATAAAATGGAAATCCGTTTCCTTTTTCCTGGAACATCCGCGCGTCCTGCGCCGTTCATTTTGCAATGAAAGTGAACGTTCCGAAGGTCAATGAGATCCGGAATACGAAATCTGCCGGAAAATAAAAAATCTTCCAGCTTTTGTATTTTTATCCATCGGTAGAATTTTTTCCATCCAAAAGTTAAAATGTTCCGATTGTATAAATTTTTACAAAAAATCCAGATTTTCTTACTTTGAGGACGGTTTTTTGGGAGAGTGGGGGATTTGGGAGATATTTATGCATGCAGAACGATCCAAGAGGATCCGTTTTCTGGGAATCGCAGTTGGGGAAACCTTAAAATATTTCTCCTTACCGCTTGTTTTTTGAAACGGCTCTCACGAACCGCCGGCATTCCGCCTTTTTTTCTGAAGATTTTTTGCCGGACGGTTTCGTGAAAAAGAGCGAGCAACACTCGGAACGGTTCAGGGTTTCCAATTGTTGATGTCGATGCGCGTCAGTTCCGCCTTTCCATCCACCTCGCTTCGCCGCAGGATCACGATCTGAAAATTCGCATTTTCCGACGTGTTTTCAAGAATCTCTTCCAGTTTCTCCGGCGAATCGGGCCGCTCGAAATTCACCCGGGCAAGCAGATCCCCAGGACGCGGAGCGTGCTTGAGTTTTCCATATTTTTCCTGATCAACTTCCTGGATCATCACCGCTTTGGGAACTCGCAGATTGAATTTTTTCTGTTCTTCCGGCGTAATGGCGCGCACTTTCATGAAAAGCCGATCCTCCGTAAGCGGAAACATTTCAGGTGTTCGGCGCGGTTCGAGGCGGAAACGGCACTCCCGCACCTCTGCCGGATACGGTAAGGCCTCTGAACTTTCCGTTCCTGCCGTACTTTGCGAGTGGAGCAATTCTGAGAACGTGCGTTCAAACAGAGCTGCCGGCAGCTTTATGAGATTTTTCCCCTCGCCTTTATCCAGAAACTTCGCCGACCAAGCCAGTTCTGCTGCTTCCGGTGCCACTGTCAGAACGACCTCGTCTCCTGTTTTGCACTCAAGCAGCGCAAGATAGAGATCGATCGGATTCAGGATCTCCATCCCATTCACGGATAAAATGACGTCACCCTGCTTCAGTCCCAGTTTTTCCGCCGCAGAAGCGTCGATCTGTCCGATGCGTGCATGGTGGCGTACCGGCTTTCGGTTTCCTTCCGCCTGAAAGGGAAGCTCCCACTGCTGGCAAACTGCCCGATGAAGCATTTTCGGGAACTGGTAATGGATCGTTTCCAGCGAGATCCCAAACGAAATATTGTCGGAATCCCCGCGCTTTGAGACCGTCATTCCTACGACATTACCGGAAAGATTGAACCACGGACCGCCGGAACTGCCCGGATTGATCGGAGCATCGGTCTGAAGAAGTCCGCGAAGGACAAGCCCTGGAATGTCCGTCACGACCGTACTGCGGTTCTGGGCTGAAATGATCCCGTACCCAAGTGTGTACTTCAGACCGTGCGGACAGCCGATCGTCACGATCGTGTCTCCAACGGCAAGTGTCGGATCCGGTTCGATCTTTACGGCTGAAAGTGCTTTCGGCGGTGTGAAACGCAAAAGTGCCAGATCCTCACTTGGGATCAATGCCGCGACCTCGGCAGGACAGCTCGTTCCGTCTTTCAGCTCCACTTCCGGAAGAAGCGTGCGCGTGACGGCGTGTGCGTTCGTGACCGCGTATCCGGACTCATGCAGAATGAACCCAGTCCCGACCGTATTTTCGTCTTTCGTACCTTCCGGAGGAGTGAAGAATTCATCTGTCGATTTCTCCTCCGGCTGTACGTTGATCCCCGTTATGTAGACGACCGAATCGGCATTTTCTCGATAAAAGCGCGCCAGAAAAGACTGACCGCTCGGCTGCGGCGTCAAAATATCCAAGTGCGGACCGGAGATCGAGCCGGGATCCTGTGCGTAAACTGTACCGGCATGAAAGTTTCCGGCATGAAAGTTTCCGGCATAAAAGCTCTTCGGAAACTCCGGCAGGCTGGAAATGGCAATACAAAATGCAAACAGACGGAATGAAAAACTCAACTCCCGAAACTTGCGAAAGTAAAACATGATAAAATTTGACCGTGAAAAAACAAAACAATAAAATTAATTTCCACACAGTGGGAAATTTTTGCCAAAACCAAAATCTCCCCTATTTATTCTAATCATATAGAAAAATTTCAAAACACACAAGGTATCCCGCAAAAAAAATTAAAAAAATTTAAAATTTTTCTTTTTATACACCGCGGCGGTTAAATTTACTTAACCGTTAAAATTTAACCTTTTGAGTTTATAGAGCTTTAAAATGAGTCAACTTTGACGATTTTTCGAAAGGCATACATTTTACCTATCTTCTAGAACCAAAACATCCAGTACATACCATCAAGTTTCGGACGTAAGAGTCATACCGCCTGTGCGGATTATTCACTCAAGATAACGAGAGCTGTCTCCGATATATTTTGTGTTTTCGGGAGGATCGTTATATTTCCCGAAGCAGCTTTTTGACCGGTTTGTGAAATAAAGGAGTGTTTCCGGTCAAAACGGAATGATCTTGCTTTTTCAGTTAAAAGGATTTTTTTCACGACCGATTCGGTGAAAAGAAAGAGACAGGATCCAAAAATAATTTAGGGAGAAATTCAATGAAAGCCAAATCAATCGTTTCCGCGCTCGTCATGCTGGGCGCGATGATGACTGCCCCGTTGTTTGCCCAGAGTGCCTGCGAAGCCGTGGACACCTCCTGCAACGCCTGTACTCCGTGTGTCCAGGTCGTTTGTGTTCGTCCGAAGTGCGACCTTTTCACTGGCGTGCGCTGCCGTCCGTGTGTTCCGGCCTGCAAACCGGCTTGTGAACCGTGCAAACCGGCCTGTGAACCGTGCAAACCGGCCTGTGAACCGTGCAAACCGGCCTGTGAACCGTGCAAACCGGCCTGTGAACCGTGCAAACCGGCCTGTGAACCGTGCAAACCGGCCTGCACTCCGTGCAAACCGGCCCGTAAACTCTGCAAACCCGTTTGCAAGCCTGTCTGCGTTCCGTGCAAACCCGTCTGCAAACCAGTTTGTGTTCCGGCCTGCAAGAAATTCATCGTGAAACCGGTCTGCGCGCCCGTTTGCGCTCCGGCTTGTGCTCCGGAAGCTGCTGAACCGGCCTGTGCTCCGGAAGCTGTCGAACCGGCCTGCACGCCGTGTGCTCCGGTCTGCAAACCGGTCTGCAAACCGGTCTGTGCACCTGTTTGCGCTCCGGCCTGCGCTCCGGCCTGCACTCCGTGCACGCCCTGCTGCGCTCCGTGCCGTCCGCTGATCTCTCTGTTCCGTCAGATCAAATGCGACCTGCAGATCGCTGCCTGCCAGCTCGACTACGATATCCAGATGGCCGGCTGCAAGCTCGCAAACCTGCGCTGCACCATGCAGGCCAACATCGCCCAGTGCAAAGCGGAAGCAGATGCTCGTGAAGCCTGCCGTCTGGCTGCCCGCAGCGGATATTGCGGCGAAGTTGAAGTTTGTGTCCCGAATCGCATTCGTCCCGGCGCGGCGATGAAAGGCATCCTTCGTACCCTGTTCGGTTCCAATGACTGCTGTGCTCCGGCTTGCGAAGCCTCCTGCGGCTGTGAAGCTGCTCCGGCTTGCGGCTGCGAAGCAGAAGAACCGGCCTGCGCTCCGGCGGAAGGCACTGCGACCCCCGCTGCAGACGCGGAAACTGCTCCGGCTCCCGAAGCCACCACGAGCCTCGAAGATGAAATGGACGTCCTGACCCCGGCTTCCATCACGGAAGACAAAGAGGAAGAAGTGGATGCCTCCATCCTTCCCGAAGCGGATCCGACCTCCATCTCCGCCAACTACAATCCGAGCAACAGCATCGTCCTGCGCTAGGATCTTTACCCAAAACGGAGTCCCTGAAAAAATGAACTCCGTGTTTTGACGAAAAACGGAAAAACTCCCCCATGGTTTCGGCTGCGGGGGAGTTTTCGTATGGGCTATCCGTTTTACCACTGAGAGCACAGGATCAGCACAGAAGCACACTAAAAAGAATGGGAAATCTTCCTGACGCGAATTTCACGGAAAACACGAAAAAGCACGAAATTGCTTTTAAAAATATTTCGCGAGCTCCGCGTTTTTTCGTGCTTTTCGTGTTTAAAAATCTGCGTTTTTCATGGTAAAATGATACGCACGTGTCGGAATATCCGCTACTCCAGTGGGAGCGCGCCTCCCATTGGCGGAATGGGAACGGACTTTTTGTCAGACTCCGGAAGCGTCCCGCCCATCGGAGGAAGCGGAGCCAGCGGTCCATTCACCGCCGGAGCTTCTTCAGGATCCGTTTCCGCATCGGGTGCGTTTTTCTCACTATCTTCCAGAGGAAGCGGACGTCTTGCAGGTGCGTTGGCCTCCTCTTCGGCTCGCGGACGCGCAGGGATCCCGTCTGCATTCCCAACCGGATCTCCGACCGCCTTTCCTCGGACGCCATCTGCCGTCTCCTCTCTTCTGAAAGCCTCCCGCGTCTTCAGAGACCCCGACCCGCTGTCGATGAGCACATACCCAGCCCAGAAAAATGGATGAGAGCAGGAGATCGACTTCAGTTCATCTCCTTTTGCGATTCGGGGTTCTGCTTCTGGCCGGATCTCCGACGATGCAAATTTCAAAACCGCCTTTCTCCATGCCTGTGCGGAGTTTTCATTTTCCGGCAGCTGCGTCAGGAAATGCGTCGTAAGCCGCCAGGGGGAGGTTCCTTCAAGATTCCAGCGCGGCAGGACTACCGTGTCGCTTCCGTTTGCAAGAAACGCCATGCTCGTGAGGAAAAATTCCTGTCCCGGAACGGCCGTTTGACGAGAGGCTGTTCCCGTGCGTTTCGCTGATTTTTTGAGGAGCGACTCACACTGCGTTCGCATCCCCGGAAGCACCACGAGCCGCGGCGCTCCGTACGGAAGAAGGAACCAGTAACCGAGCGATCCTTCCTTCACGCCGTAGTCCAGCCCCATCGGAAAAATCTGGAACGCCGCCCCTTCGTCATTGCGCAGGTCTTGGAAAACGAGCATTTTGTCGAACATTGCGGCATAGATCGACGACGCGGTCCCCGGTGTTCCCGGCTGGATCCCGCCGTAGCTCTTTTCTTCAAAAAGTACCGGCCGTTCCAGCGTCTTTTCAAGGCGGTCCTGCACTTTGGATCCCGGCGCATTTTTGCCTGCCGCGATGAGCGTATACGGGGATTTCGGCAGCTGCGTCCGTTTCCACGGTGTTCCGAGCGATGCCATCGGTGCGTATCGGACTGCGAACTGCGCAATGGTCGGACGCGGACCGTTCGCCGTTTGGATCTGAAGCGCTTCAAACGGAATGTACCACGCAAACCGGTCCGGTACGATCACCAGTGAGTCAAAGTCTGCGCGTGAGAAATCGGCCTGAGAATTCTTCGTCAGATCCGCCATGACCCGCTGCGACGCCGTTTTCCACTTCGTTTCCTCAAAGCTCTCCGGCCGAATATTTCCGGCTCCCAATCCCATTTCCTTCAGCATCGAAACGAAATTGGTCTGAAGCGACGTAAGGACATTTCCGGCCGCTTTGTTTTTCCGCGCACTTCCTGCTCCGGCGCCTGAATCCACGATCTTCCACATTGCGAGGCGTTCGCGGTTCAGAAGAAAGAGGAAAAGCTGATTTCGCGCAGCGTAGTAAACGAGCATCGCCTCTCCTTTCGGCAAAGACGCCTGGATCTCTTCGCACGTACGCACTTTTGGGAAAACGACGTCGATGACCCGCCGGTCAAGCACCATCGCGCTGAGGACGGCTTCCTGCTGCCGCGTTAGTTCCGCGATCTTCCCTAACGTCTGCGTCAGCTCGACCCCCTCCTCACGCTCCGTGACTGGAAGGCTCATTTGACGTACCTTCATTTGCAGCTCGCGCACTTCCTTCGAACTTTGCTCGTAGATCGGATACTCCGTCAGAATGTCACGTTTTCTTTGAAGCTGCTGCACCGTCAGATCACTTTCCGGAGATTCAAGCAGAAGGCGCAGCGAGTGTATCCTCCCTCCGAGATCCAGCGTCTGCAGGTACGCCGCCCGCCGCGCTTTTTCCGAGATCTCCAGCGCGGTATCCTTGCGTTCCATCTCGACGGCGCAGAGGAAGTAATTCTCCCACGTTCCAGGTCTCGGCGTCATGGTGACCGCCAGCGATTCCATCGGATCCATGGACCAGTCGCCTGCCGTTGGTTCACGAAGCAGGAGTTCGTACGCTTCCAGCGCCTTTCGTGCCGTGATCTGCCCGTTGAGCAGGCGGAAATCGACTTGCTGGATGTGGAAATTCCAGACCGCCCCTTTCTGCATGAACCTCATCGCCTGCATCAGAGACGTCATGCCGAGCTGCTGGGAATTCGGCGAGGGATCCAGAAATGCGATCCGGGCACGCAGATAGTGCAGAGCCGCTCCGAGACGCCCCATGGAAATAGAACGCTTTCCAATCGTTTTTTCCGCAAGTGCCAGACACTCCATCGCCGGTCTTGCCTGATGGAAACGCATGAAATCGTCAGCTCGCAGTGCCTGAAGCGTCGCGTAAAGATACGCCAGCTTTTCCGAACGCGCCCACTCCGCCGCCCGGGCAAGAGACGGACAGATGACCTGCGGATCTTTCTGAAAATAAGCACACGCAAGCTCTTCAAAGGCCTCCGTCATGCTCTCGACGTCCTCATAGTAGTACGCGATCGTCGCGGCATCCAGGAACAGTGCGTACGCTTTGTCGTAGTTTCCCGCTTTCATCTGAAGCCTGCCAAGCTCAATGTATGCCAGCGGCGTAAAAAGATGCGCATTTCCATTAATGCTCGCTCCGCGCATGAGCGACTGTGCCGCGTCATCTGTCTTGCCGAGCGCCAAATGACAGAATCCGATCTCCATCTCCAGCCACGCCTGAAACCACGTTCCGGCAAGCGAACGCTGCGTTTGGCCAAGACGCGTCATCAGTTCGGACGTCAGATCATCTCCGGCTCCCAGAGGTCCAAGAAGCTCCGCGCGCCGCCGGATCGCAAGCATGGTGCATCGCACGATCTCCGGACCTCGGATCGATTTCAGAGACGGAGGGACCGCCACTCCGCCAGTCCGGTAGGTCGTTCCGTAGTTCAGATCGCCAAAAAGGATCGAAAACTTCTCCGGGATGTGAAGCAGACCGCGTCCAGGATTCGGGTCGCCCCACGGGACCGGTTGGAGCGTGAACATTCCGGGATTCGGGACGTTTTGGACCAGCGTCAGCCAATCCGAGTACTGAATGGAAAGCCGAAGGGCGGTGTTGAAACACTCAAGCGCCTCCGCATGATTGCCCATCTGGTAGTGCGTTTCGCCAAGCATCGCAGAAATGCAGATCGAATCGAGCCACCGCTCCGTCGCGATCTTGAAACTGCCGCGGAATTCGGACTCAAACTTCTTCCGCGCCTCCTCATGTTTACCGTCCCTCAGAAGAAGCACGCCCCAATCATATTCCGCTCCCGGAAGCGAACTCTCTAAGGCGGAAACGACAGATCGGCCGCTCAAAAAAATCGAAAAAAACAGAATCAGTACTGCCGTCAGCTTTTGCAGCGGGAACCCGGACGGCCTACTGACCGCATTGACTTCGATTTTACTCATTTTCGTTCTCCTTGGAATTTCAAATCGCGGGGACCGTTTCAATAAGATCCGCTCTTTTCGCACAGTATACATTTTCTCGAGTTCCGCGTCAAGGCAAAGAATAAAAAAAGAGGAGAAAAGAGAACAAAATGTGAATAAATATCTGCCTTGAAAAACGACTGCAGTATGACCGGGAGGGAGGAAGAAAGAAGTGAGCCGCAAAAGAGCCCTTGGCATAGACCACCTTGGCAAAATTGCCAAAACTCTCAAAAGTGCGTCAAATATCGGCAATTTTGCCGATATTCAAGGCCGTTCATTTTCGGATCTCTAAGAGACCGAAACAAAGAAGCGGCCTAAAAAACCTTGAATGTTTACGTTCGTTTTTTTGTAAATAAGAAACCGTTTTCATAGCCATTCATTTTTAGTGACCGTCCTGAAGATTTTCTGAAATTTTCAAAATTATTTTCCAAAGCACTGAAAGGTCTGCGTACTTTGTCTATTTTTCCTGTCTAGTTTTGTAAAAATCATCCAGAGGAAATTTCTCATCCTAGACAAAACACAATATATGGTGCATATTTTTCTCAATTCAAATACATTCACACAAGATATGGGCACAGAAGTGCTGTTCTGTGACAACTTTCAGAATTTTTATTTTTTTCGATTCAGAGAAAATTTTTCGCTTTCTTCTAGGAAGGAGAATAAAATATTTTCTGCGTTTTTTTTAAAATTTCAGAAACGGGAAATTGCTCTTTTAATGAAGTTAAGTCCCTTAAAATCAAGGATCTGAGCCGCACCATCCTTTTGTTTCGGAAACTTAGATTATAGTTTCTAAAAATCATTTGCCACTTGAATTTACGATAGAAACACCATTTTTTCAGGGCCACTTGACGAAAACGTAAATAAATGGTAAACTACTCACCTCAATTAACACGATATAGTATTTTGTGCGCTCGGCAATACAATATCTTGATTTTAGGGGTTTGGTTGCCGGCAAAATTCGAACCGTTCCAATTCGGCATCCGGTCGGCTTCGGCAGGGGGGCAGAAGACGTTTTCGCAGCCTTTCAGGTTTTGGGGGTCTGTTTTCATGAAGCAGACAGTAACTACCTTTGGAATGGCGAGCGGCGACGAACTGCAGAATTCGAACAGGAATTTCCCGTTTCGGCGGAGACCATAAAAATCAGGAGTTTTTCATGTCGCAGGTCCCTTTGCAGGATTCTATCGTTTCCAAACTTCATATTTTGCCCGTATTTTGTCCTGAGGACGTCGCAGATCCATTCGATACAGTGACGTGGGACCTACGGACGGCTCAGATCAAGGGCGACAAAGGGGAGCTCATTTTTGAGCAGAAGAACTGCGAATTTCCGGTCCAGTGGAGCCAGCTGGCTACGAATGTCGTTGCGAGCAAGTATTTCTTTGGTGAAAACGGCACATCACAGCGAGAGCACAGCGTTCGGCAGCTGATCCATCGTGTGACCCGCACGATCACGGATTGGGGGATGGAAGACGGATACTTTGCGTCGGAGACGGACGCGGAGAATTTCTATCGCGAGCTGACGTATCTTTCACTTCATCAGATGACGGCGTTCAACAGTCCGGTCTGGTTCAACGTCGGGCTTTTCACACAGTACCACATTCAGGGGGCGCAGTGCAACTGGGCGTGGAACCGTGAAACGAAGAGGATCGAACAGCCGGAAAATTCTTACGAGTATCCGCAGGGGTCCGCCTGTTTCATCCAGAGCGTTGAAGACAACATGGAAGACATCATGGAGCTGGCCCGCAGTGAAGCGATGCTCTTCAAGTTCGGTTCCGGCACGGGCACGGACCTCTCGACGCTCCGCAGCTGCCGCGAAAAGCTCTCCGGCGGCGGACGTCCATCCGGGCCGCTTTCCTTTATGCGTGTCTACGATCAGATCGCAGCCGTCGTGAAATCCGGCGGAAAGACGCGCCGCGCGGCCAAAATGCAGTCTCTCAAGGTCTGGCATCCGGACATCATGGACTTCATCGAATGCAAGGTGAAGGAAGAAGCGAAGGCAAAGCTGCTCATGGCGAACGGATACGACTACGACGGTGCGTACAGTTCCACCATGTTCCAGAACGCCAATCTCTCTGTGCGCCTGACGGATGATTTCATGAACGCAGTCCTCGAAGACAAAGAGTGGCAGACGCACTGGGTCACCGATCCGTCACGATCCGGTCCCTCCTTCCCAGCGCGTGAAGTTCTTCGGAAACTCTCGCAGGGAACGTGGCTCTGCGGCGATCCGGGAGTTCAGTACGACACGACGATCAACCGGTGGCACACCTGCCCGAAATCGGGGCGGATCAATGCCTCGAATCCGTGCTCGGAGTACATGTTCCTCGACAATTCCGCGTGTAACCTGGCGAGCATCAACCTGATGCGTTTCTTTGATGAAGAGACGGGGATCCTCGACATTGAGCGTTTTGCGGCAGCCTGCCGGATCATGTTCATCGCACAGGACATCATCGTGGACCGCGGCAGCTATCCGACGCAGAAGATCGCCGCGAACAGCCACAAATACCGTCCGATCGGACTTGGATTCTCGAACATCGGGAGTCTTCTCATGGCACTCGGTCTTCCGTACGATTCGGACGAAGGACGCGGTATCTGCGGTGCCGTAACGGCCATCATGCACGGCGCGGCGAACCGAACGAGCGTGGAGCTTGCGCGGGCGGTCGGAACGTTCGACGAATTTGAAAAGAACCGCGAAGATATGCTGCACGTCATGGAAATGCACTGGGAAGAAGTGGAAAAGATCCGCAATGCCCCGCGCTATCTCCGAGAAGGGTCCCGCAAGATCTGGGATGAAGTTCTGAGCAACGGCAAACGGTACGGTTTCCGCAACGCGCAGGCCACGGTGCTCGCGCCGACTGGGACGATCAGCTTCATGATGGACTGCGACACTACGGGGATCGAGCCGGACATTGCGCTGGTCAAGTACAAGCAGCTCGCCGGCGGCGGTTTCATGAAACTGGTGAACCGGACGGTCCCGCTGGCGCTCAAGCGTCTGGGATATGGTCAGGAAGACATTGATTCGATCTTGGCGTACATCGACAAAGAAGACACGATCGAAGGCGCCGCGAATCTCCTTCCGGAGCATCTTCCGGTCTTCGACTGTGCGTTCCAGCCGCGCAATGGTACCCGTTTTATTCCGTGGCAGGCGCACATCCGCATGATGGCGGCTGCGCAGCCGTTCCTTTCCGGAGCGATCTCCAAGACGGTCAACCTTCCGAAAGATGCGACGGAAAAGGACATTTACGACGCATACATCGAGGCGTGGAAACTGGGTCTGAAAGCGGTCGCGATCTACCGGGACGGCTCCAAGGGGATGCAGGTCCTCTCCACCGCCCGCGAAGAAGACAAAAAGGACGAAAAGAAAAAAGACGCGGCCCCCAAAGTCGTGTACAAACCGCGTCGGCATCGCCTTCCGGACACGCGTTCCTCCATCACGCACAAATTCAGCATCGCAGGGCATGAGGGGTACGTGACGGTCGGTCAGTATCCGGACGGCAGCCCGGGCGAAGTTTTCATCACGATGGCTAAAGAGGGAAGCACGATCGGCGGTCTGATGGACTGCTTCGGGACGGCGATCTCGATGAGTCTCCAGTATGGCGTGCCGCTTGAAGTGTACGTGAACAAATTCTCGCACACGCGCTTTGAGCCGATGGGGGCGACGAAGAATCCGGATATTCGCATCGCGAAGAGCATCGTGGACTACATTTTCCGCTGGCTGGGGATCACGTTCCTGAATCGTCCAGCAGACGGTCAGGAAAACGGCGTGCCTCATGAAGGGAGCGGTTTTCAGTCTGCGAAAAAGACGCCTCACCTTCCCATCGATCAGGACACGCAGGGAGACAGTTCCGCCCGGTCGGCAGGTGCACAGTCTTTTCAGGAAGAGGAGGAACGTTCGGGGGCTTTTGAAATGCCGAAAGCTGCTGTTTCAGACTCTTTCGGTACAGTCGGTACGGCCGCAGATGCTCCGAAGAATGCGTCGGATCCGATGAATGGAACTGCACAGGCAAAGATCGCGGGTCAAAAGATCCCATTTGGGCTTCAGGTCGAAAAATTTTATCGGGAGCGCGAACGCATGCGTGCCGCCAAGACGCCGAATGCGAATTTGATCGAGAGTTCCGGACCGCTTTCTCTGGGGACTGCCGTTCTTCAGGAAGAGGAGGAAGAGGCGGAGCTTCAGATCGAAAATGACCGTATACGCATGTTTGAGGGGTTTCAGGATGATGCGCCGACGTGCAGCAGCTGCGGTTCCGTGATGGTCCGCAATGGCAGCTGCTATCTCTGCCACACGTGCGGTTCCACGAGCGGCTGCTCCTGATGTGATTTTTTGAAAACCGGCCATTTTGTTCATGAAATTGGGAACAAAACGGCCTTTTCTTTTACCGCGGATCTATTTTGGAGGATCATCCGGAATAAATCGATATCCGGCATTGCGGTAGGTCAGAAAATATTTCGGATGGGACGGATCTGGTTCAAAGATCTTGCGGAGACGCAAAATAAACTGGTCTGGCGCCCTCGTATTCATTCCGGTGGAAGTTTTCCAGACTTTTTCAAGCAGTTCATCCTTTGGGATGAGCCGATTTGCATTCTGGATGAAGTACTTAAGAAGCGAGATCTCGAGAAAGGTCAGATTCACGGTTTTTCGTCCGATCTTGGCTTCCTGAGTGTTGAAATTCACGACGGCGTTTCCGATCGTGAGTTCCTCTGGAAGCTGAACTTTCTCCGCTTGTGTCTCCGGATCGGAAGTCGGTGCCTTTTTTTCCTCGTGAAGAGGGCGGAATTTCACCATGTTACGGATCCGTGCG
This sequence comes from Thermoguttaceae bacterium, assembly GCA_017403345.1. Taxonomy (GTDB): domain Bacteria; phylum Planctomycetota; class Planctomycetia; order Pirellulales; family Thermoguttaceae; genus RGIG3701. The sequence continues at coordinate 19,034 of JAFQOH010000159.1, read as the reverse complement.
ATGAATTCTTCCAACTCGAATGGTTTGGCGAGGTACTGATTGGCGCCGGCATCGAAACCGCGGGCTTTATCTTCCGGGAGAGTTCTTGCCGAGAGGAACATGATGGGCGTCCAGATCCCGTTTTCACGTGCCGTAGAACAGATCGTGTAACCGTTTACGTTGGGCAGCATGATGTCTAGGACGATGACGTCGAAATCACTTCCGTTTTTCAGGATCTGTTCCAGCGCCTGTGCTCCGTCATGGATGAGGGTGACCTGAAAGTTTTCATGTTCCAGAGTGTAGCGCATTCCGAGCGCGAGATTCACTTCATCCTCGACGACCAGAATGTGAGCTTTTTTAACGTTTGGATTTGATTCCATTTGTGTTGATCCCATTTGGTTCTGAAGGGGGGTAGTTTTTGTTTTTTGATTCCGGTGCAATCGGAAGGAGGACGTAGATCGTGGTGCCTGGAACTCGGCGGTTTCCGGAGATCCGGATCTTTCCGTTTAGTTCCTTGAGGCACATTCGCACGATGTAGAGTCCCAGTCCTGTTCCTTTTCTGCGCCGTTCCAGCTCTCTTCCAAGACGCACGAAGCGCTGAAAAACTTTGTGGCGCATTTTTTGCGGGATCCCGGTCCCATTGTCAGAAATACTGACTGCGACTTTATTTTGACTCATTGGCCGCACGCGAATAATCACTTCCGGAGGATCGCCGCCGTATTTTACCGCATTGTCGATGATGTTTCGAAAAATCATTTCGAGAGGGACGCGGCTTGCGGTCATCGTGACCTCAGGACCACGGAGCTGTATCTGTGATTCGTCGATCCTGTGGAGAAGAACGGCAGACTTTTTGGCGGAGTGCAGAATGCTTTGGAGGCTGACCTCTTCGGGGGGTTCACCGATCCTGAGTCCGGCTTCCAGCTGGCCGGCTCGCAGGACCTGATTGATGAGCATGCTGAGCCGTTCGGTCTCTTCCATCATTCCGGCATAAAATTTGTCTCTTTCCTGTGGCGAAACGTCGTAACGAGTGAGTGTTTGAAGCGTCAGTTTCAGGGAAGCCAGGGGCGATTTCAGCTCGTGAGTCACGCTATTGATGAAATTGCTCTGACGCTGATTCAGTTTCACCATTTTGATCGAAATGACGAGATACGTGATCGTCCCGGCCAGAATGAGCGAAAGAAGAACGGAGCCGATCGGGAGAAACGTCCAATAGAGCACTGGATTTGGTTCGTGATCCGTTGCAGCGAAGACGTTCGTGAGGACCCACCCTACGATCAAAACGACCAGCAGAACGATCATGATGACCGCCAGCGTGATCGGCAATTTTAGGGAAGACCGGTTGATCTGGTGTTTTCTAGCCATGACGGAAACTCTTTTCCGAAAACGGTATGGAATTTTCTTACGAGGAGGGAAAACTCTGGATCCCGCACCTCATTTCAGACCCATTATATTCCGGATGGCTAAAAAGTCAAGATTCTCCGGCATAAAATAAAAAAAGTTTTTCGGCCTCTTTACAAAACGGAGCCAATGTGCTAAAATGAGAGAAATAGACTGGAAGACCTGCTTCCACCCTTCATTTCCCCCCCATTTCAAGGAGTTTTCCATGCCAATTTCCCGCCGTCATCTTCTGAAAACCGCTCTGACTTCCGGAGCTGCCGTCACGTCTGCCGTTACGACTGTCGTCACGTTCATTCCGCGTTCCGTGCTTGGAGGCACAGCAGGAACGTCTCCCAATGAGAAAGTTACGCTTGCCGGTATCGGTATCGGCGGGATCGGGCACCCGCAGCTGAAAGATGCTCAAAACGCCGGTTTTCAGGTCGAAGCGCTCTGCGACGTGGATGACGTTCACGCGAAAAAGACCTACGATATTTTTCCGCAGGCTCGCAAATACCGTGATTTCCGCGAGCTTCTTGCAGCGGAAGGAGACCGGATCGATGCGGTTTACTGCGGTACGCCGGATCATACGCACGCCATTATTACGCTGGCGGCTCTGCGTGCCAAAAAGCACGTTTGCTGCGTGAAGCCGCTTACCCGCACGATCGAAGAAAGCCGTGCGGTCCTGAAAGCGGTCCGAGAAGCCGGGACGGCTACGCAGGTGACCATGGAGCCGCACACGAGCGAATGGGCGTGCCGAACGATGGAGCTCATCTATGCCGGTGCGATCGGAGAGATCCGCGAGATCCACATTTGGTCCGGACGCCCGGTTTGGCCGCAGGGAATGCTCGATCACCCGAAATTTAGCGACCCGGTCCCGGCAACGCTGGATTGGGATCTTTGGCTCGGACCGGCGGAGAAGCGTCCTTTTGCGGCGCAGTGGCCGGAAGATTGTCCGTATTTGCGGATGTCCTGTGCGAATTGGGGCAAACGCGGCGTTTATCATCCGTTCAATTTCCGCGGGTGGACGGCGTTCGGAACGGGGTCGCTCGGCGATATGGGATGCCATCGCGCGAATCTGCCGTACAAAATGTTCGATCTGAAGCATCCTGCGCGGATCACCGCCTCAAACACGCGGATGCACCCTGCCGCATTCCCGATCGGCTGCATGGTGACGTACGATTATCCGGCGAGCGAAAAGTTTCCGGAGATCCGCATGGTTTGGTACGATGGCGGGCTGAAACCGCCGGTCCCGAAGTGCATGGGAAGTGAAACGTTTCCCGCAGAAGGTGTACTTTTCGTCGGTTCGGAAGGGATGATGTTCCGCGACCGGATCCTGGATCCCGAGCGTGCGAAGAAATTTGAGAATGTGCCGAAAACGATTCAGCGGCGCGGAGGCGTGATGCCAGAATGGTACGAAGCGTGCCGCGGCGGTCAGCCGGCAAGTGCCAATTTCGAGTACGCGGTTCCCGTGACAGAATTCGTTCTCCTTGGAAATCTTGCCGTCCAGACTGGAAAGCCGGTGGAATTTGACCCGGTCAGCCTGACGGTCAAAAACAATCCGGAGGCGGAAGCGCTCATCGCACAGCCATACCATAACGGGTGGACGCTGTAGGAGGAAACGCGAAAAATCACGAAAAACAGCTCACACGACAGCTTCTGCTTTTCTTTTGTGTGAGTTTGTGTTTTTCGTGATTTTCTATTGGGCTGCATCAGCTTCTGAATGCTTCTGCGTACGGCTCAGTTTGCTCTTCAGGACGCCTTGCGCTTCCGGAGACGAAGCAGACCGAAAACTCCGAGCGAAAGCAGGATCCACGCGGAGGGTTCCGGAACGTTGGAAAGCGCAAAAGTGCTGCCGTTCTGGAGATTGAAGGCGGTAAGATCGTAGTTCATGTACATCAAACCGTCACCGTCAAGCAGGAGATCCGAGAAAATTAGCGCGCCGCCGGCGTTTGTGACTTTCACGTTCTGACCGGCCTCTTCCGACTGAAGTTCCAGCCACGCGACCAGTTCGTCAACGTCGCCTTCCCCATCAAGACCGACCACCAGCGAGAAAACTTCGTTCGCGTCACCAGTGATCTTGATCCAGCCTTCTTCGTCAAAACGTCCGGCTGCAAAGGCATCGTTACCGGAAACGGCAGCTTCGGCAAGATGATTTTCATCCAAGACCATTTCGATCTTTTGACCATTCTGCTGAATGTTCCAGATGCCTTCCGTCTCAACTGTCTTGGGGGTCCAGTTCAGCGTACCGGCCGTCATGAGCGTCTGGGTCGTCGCCAGGTCATTCGCTAGCAGGATACCGTCGCGGGAGTAGTCCGACGTATCGACCAGGACGGTACTTTTAATGTTTGAAGTTCCGCTCACCGAAATATTCGTGAACGCGGGCTGAGCGGAACCGTCTGCGCTGAGGGTGATTCCGTCGGAAATATAGTTCAGGTTTCCGTTTGCCTGTGCAGTCATGGTGCTCGTACTGAAAACGGCATCGCTTCCGTAAATATTCAGCGTTCCGCCGTTAGCGCTGTTTGCGAGCAGGGTCTCGCCTTTTACGTTGACCGTTCCTCCGGAGATGTTCGCCACCGCATTGTATTTAAGCCCGATACGGAATTGTTGGCTGCCGTTTCCGATCTTGAGTGTTCCGCCGGTCATGTCGAACGTGCAGATACCGCCGTTCACGCCGTTCTGCCCCAAAGAGAGCCAGAGCGTGTCGATGGTTCCGGACTTGAGCTGCACGAGGTTTCCGATGTCGCCGTTTGCCGTCGTGGAACGGATGACGAGGTTGCCTTTGCCGTTCTGATTATACGTCCCGCCGTCCACGATGAGTTTCGTGACCGCCCCGCTGTGATCTCCAACGAGGAAATCCGCGTTGGGACCGTAAAGCGTTCCGCCGGTAATGTTGATCGTGGTCTGGGCGCCACTTTTGTATCCGCCGTACACAACACTATTGAACCGAAGCGAGCCGCCGGAAACATGAATGTCCGCCACTGAATTTGCCCCGTCTCCAAGAAAAGATTTTCCGGAGATCGTGACTGCGCCGTCGGAAACGTTCACCGCAGATCGGGCGTTATCGCCGTGAGCGATCCCGATGTCCTTTGTGAAGTTTGCCGTCCCGCCGGTGACGTTCATTTCGGACGTTCCGCCATACACGGAGAGGTAGACCTTCTGGTTGGCGGTGAACGTGCCGTTTTCACTGACGTTGAGAGCGCCTTTTCCTTTGGGATTGTAGCCGACATAGGATTCCGCGTTGAAGGTGACGGTCCCGTTTCCGCCGACGTTCAGGACGCCGTTTCCGCCAGTACTGTTCTTGCCGTCAAATCCGACGTAGGCTTTATTGCTGAAAGCAGCCGTTCCGCCGTTGACCGTAACGGTGGTTGCGTGCGTCGGAGTACTGCCCGCGTTGTCCGGGTTGGCACTGATGTAGAGAGACTCTGCATCCAGCGTACCGCCGGTCATCATGACGAGCGAGTCTTTTGAGAGATGCGCAAAGTATCCGACGTACAGATTCTTCAGATTCACGTCTGCCGTTCCGGAGATATTCAGCGTTCCTTTTGCACGGCGTCCGACACAAAAGTACATTCCGTTTGAATTGAGCGTTCCGCCGGAAATATTGTAGGTGCCCTCGCTTCCTTCGCCGATGTTGAACCAGCTGTTCTGAATGACGGTACCGCCGGTCTGATTCAGCACTGCGTTGGAGCCGCCGCTTCCGATGTACGTATCTGCGGCCTTAAGTTCCAGCGTGGAACCGTCCCGGACCGTGACGGAACCGCTTTTCCCAGCCTCAGCCGCAATGTACAGCTTATTGCTGAACGTTGCCGAACCGCCGGCAAGATCCAGAGACCCGCCGCTGATCCGGAAATCGCCGCTGACCGTACTTTTCCCGGACGGGATGATGATCGTGTCGCTGCCTGCGGGCGTGCGTGTCGATACTGCACCGTTGATGAGCCAGTTGGACGCGGTATTCCACGCGCTGTCAGAGCCGTTCCACGTGATGGTCTCCGCGACAGAAAGCGACGCCGGTGCGAGACATCCCGCACACAGACAGATCTGACTGAGTTTTTTCAAAAAATGACGTGTTTTGCGATCCATAAATCACCTTGGACAAAAATGTATTCTGATTTTAATAATCAAATTATACTCGCGAGGAAATAAATGTCAATCAAATTTTTCATTTTTTAGAGCGATTTTCTCAAAAATTTGAATTTGGGATCGATTTTAACGATTGTAGGACTGACAGTCCATGTTTGCAGCGCGTTTTTTACCATTGAGGGTTGAGGGTTGAGGGTTTTAGCTAAAGGTCCCACGCGCGACGGCACTCTGCGAGAGCCGTCTGGCTGCCCGCGAAGAGGTGGCGGTCGTGAGTGAGGAACATTTGGGAAATTGCTCCTCCCTCAAACGCTCTTCAAAAACTTTTTGATGTTTTGATATTTCGATTTTAATATCTTCCAAGATTTTTGAGCCGGCGTTCGCAACGTTCGGCAACGTTAAGCACTCCCGCTTTCCGCGCCCCTTCTGCAATGCGGCCGAGCCAGGCCGGTTTTTCCCGAAGCGTCAGGTGTTTCGACGCGGCTGGAAATTGCGCTTCCGCTTTCTCCCACTCGCCAAGTTCCAGCCAGACCTCCATCAGAGTAAACGCCGCGTATTCGGCAGCCTGAGCGTCTTTCGACTTCATCCCAAGTTCCAGAAACGGCACGCTCGCTTTCGGTTCATCCTCACGGTCCAGCACCCAGCCCCAGTATGCCGCGCGTTCCGGAGTATCCGCGAGTTTTCCAATGCGTTCGACGACTTCGCGGAAACGTTTCCCTTTCATTTCTCCGAGATTTTCCGGTCTGCGTCCCAGAGCCTGAACGTCTTCCTCCTGTGCGAGTTCCACCATGCGCCGTGTAAGCCGTTCGCCGGGAAACTCCCAACTTTCCATCGATGCGAGCACCTGCCAGATCTCCGGTCGGGAGAGGTCCAGAATTCCCTTTCGGTCCGAGTCGATCAGGTACCAGACTGCGCGCTGATACGATTGGGAGTCTTTCGGCATCGTGCGGAATTCCGAGCAGAGCAGGTCCGTGACTTCCGCCTTTTTCCCCTGCCGGTACCAGAGATCCGCCAGAGCGGTCAGGAACCATTGACGCTCGTGCGTTTCGCCGAATTTCAGTCCTTCAAGACACGCGCTTTCCAATTCCGACTCGCACTCCGCGCCGCGTCCTGCATAGTACTGCATTCGTTTGAGCCAGTACTCCGGCGAGTTGGCGGATTCGGTCTTTTCTTCCTTCCGAATCTCGTTTTCCACGACACGCTGACCGCTGAAAGCCTGCACTTGTCCGGCGAATGCGTAATTGGTTCCCAGACCGTGTTTCGCGGCGAATTCCTTCTCCCGAAGCATCCATTTCTGCGCGTCTTCCTGATGCCCCGCCGCTACACAGCACTCGGCGATCTGGTGAAGCACACGGCGTTCAAAGAGCCGTTTTGCGTATTCTTCCGTCATCGGCATGGAGGAAAAAAGACGGATCTGCTCGATCTCTGCGTCCGTCACGGGGCGTTCGTGAGCCAGAAGCGCGAACTCCAGAGCGGTTCGCGTTTCATCGAGGCTGCCGAGCATTTCAGAAACGTTGACCAAATCCCCAGCCCGGCGCGGCGGAAAGTCCTTCACCCAGTCCAAAGCGGGTTTTCTCTGTCTCTCAAACCGCTGCGCGAGAATCAGATACTCGCAAAGCGCCGCGTCGCGCCGGTCCTGCGTTTCCCGCTCATTCTGGACCGTTTCCCGAAGTGATTCGAGATGCCCTTCCATCCGGCCGGCTTTGAAGAGTGCCTGAAAGTACGGTTCATCCCATGGATTTGTGCTGGGAAAAGGAGGGCGCACTTTCGCGGTCTTCTCTTTTTCGAGCTGGAGCTTCCCCCATTCCGCGCGTCTCGCGCCGAGCCATTCCAGAACGAAAAGGGGATCCTCGCTTCCGTCAAAGCAGTGCGTAACGAGCTGCCCGCCAAGTTCGAGCGGATGTTTTTCCACGAAATGCCGCACGATCTCCCGATTAGGGAATCTTGCGATGAGACCGGCCGCTTCGCTTGTGAACCGCCATGCGGGGACGCTTTTATCTTCCAGAATTTTTTCGAGAGCCGTGACCGCGCGTTCGTCTTTCCCCGCCATGAACGAAAGCAGAGCCGCCCGGCACCATTCCGGCGTAGTTCTCGGCCCGCTCTCCCAGACTTCCGCCTCCCACGCATTCAGTTCCTTTTTCAAGGCCAAAAGCGTCTCAACGACCTCCGTTTCGATGTTCCCCCACGTTACGCCATTCTCCGCCTCCGCGGTGATTTCGGTTTCGAGGACCAGCTCCGTTTCCGCGGCGATTTCCGCCTTAAGCTCTCCATCTGCTCCGCAGACCGCTGAAGCTCCGGAAAAGAGCAATGCGCACGCAAGTTTCACGATCTGAGACATTTCCCTTTCTCCTTTTTTATTTGGCTTTCAGTAAAATTTCCAATTCTGTGTTTCATTATACTCGGAAATTTTCGGCAAAGAGCGCAAAATTCCTCTCAACCGTCCTTTTTTTCTGAAATTTCGTCAAAAATTTTCCATTCAGGAGGAATCTTCTTGAAATTTCAAATCTCCAGTGTAAAATAAGGGAAATACTTTGTCAGGATCCGATCCTAGAAAATTCAAAATTTCCAAAGCCCATGATCCAGCGCATTCAGTCAGCTCCTCCCGTCTGGCAGTACCCGGTGTACCGTCCGACGGACAAAACGGCGATTTTCGTGCCGTGCTATATCGACCAGTTTTATCCTCATGCCGCGGTCTCAATGGTGGAGATCTTGGAACGGCTCGGGATCCAGATCTATTTTCCGCCCGGTCAGACCTGCTGCGGTCAGCCTGCGTTTAATTCCGGCGCGTGGGACGAGGCTCGTAAAGTCGTGCGTGTCTTCGCGAAAACGTTCGCCGCGTATGATTGGATCATCTGTCCGTCCGGTTCCTGCACGGCCATGTGCCGCGTGTTTTTTGAGCACCTCTTCCCCGATGACCCGGAGATCACCGGCGTGGGAAAACGAGTCGTAGAACTTACCGAATTTCTCGTGAATGTCCTCGGCGTCACCGAGCTGGGCGCACGCTTTCCGCAGAAAGTCACCCTTCACATCGGCTGCCATGGCCGGCGTGAACTCGGGATCACCGACCAGCCCGTCAAATTGCTGAAAAATGTCCGCGGCCTGGAGTATGTCGAACTCCCGCACATGGAAGACTGCTGCGGCTTCGGCGGGACGTTCAGTGTCAAATTCCCCAACCTTTCTCTCGACATGGGCCGCGCCAAGTGCGAAAATATCGCGTCGACCGGCGCGTCCGTCGTCGCTTCCATCGACACGAGCTGCCTGATGCACATCGGCGGCATCCTCCAGCTCGATCCCCAGAAGAAAAAGATCCGTCCCATGCACATCGCTGAGATCCTCAACTGCCGGTAGGCGTAATTTCACAATTCCGAGAGAAATTCACCACTGAGATCACAGAAAATGCACAGAAAACACTGAAATGAGAATGTGCAGAATGCAGCTCATCCCGGCAGTTTGATGTGGAAGATGATAAAATAAATGGAAATAAGATGGATTTTGTATGAATGAGTCAGAACGCACTTCCCAGAATTGGATTTTAACAGAAGAAAGTTATCTGATCCGCGGTGCCTGTATGGAAGTATCGCGAGTTTTGGGATGTGGTTTCCTGGAGGAAGTTTACCAGGAAGCATTGGAATATGAATTGAAATTGAGAAATATTCCCTTTGTATCTCAGCCAAAATTGCGGCTGGAGTATAAAGGGCACAAACTGGATCAATACTACCGTCCGGATTTTATTTGCTTTGGCAAAATTATTTTGGAATTAAAATCGGTCGAAGCATTGACAGATCGCCACAAAGCGCAACTTTTAAATTACCTAAAAGCGACGCATATGAAATTGGGATTTTTGATCAATTTCAATGTGCAGCCGGTCGAGATCCGCCGATTTGTCAGCTAGGAAAAGAAAGTTATGCGAGTGGGAATGGTACACAGTGAGAAAAGGAGAGGCTTTTCAAAGCTTTTCTGTGTTTCTCTGTAAATTCTGTGTATTCAGTGGTAAAATAAATGAAAGCAGGATAGACGATGAGTACCGGTAAGATCCATCCTCAGGAAGGTTTTCCGTTCCAGAAAAACGAGATGCGTGACCTGTGCGTCTGCGGCGGGTCACCCGCGACGGCGGCGTCGGCAAGGCGCTCGAATGATGCGTACACGAAAATGCTGGAACGTACGCCCGAATTCCAGCAGTGGCGGGAAAACGCGCACGCGATCAAACGTTTTTCCGTCCAGCATCTGGATCAGCTGCTCGTGCAGTTCGAGAAGAATCTCCAAAAAAAGGGGGTCGAAGTCTTCTGGGCTGCCGACGCAGAGGAAGCGAATCGGCTCGTTCTGGAGATCGCGAAGAAGCATGACGTCAAAAAGGTCGTGAAGTCCAAATCGCTCGTCTCCGAGGAACTTCAGCTGAACAAAGCGTTTCGCGCCAACGGGATCGAATCGATCGAGACCGACTTGGGCGAATTCATCATCCAGCTGGCCGGTCAGCGTCCGACGCACGTCGTGATCCCTGCGCTGCATCTGACGGCAGAACAGATCGGACGGCTTTTTGAGGAAAAGCTCGGCGAAAAATTCACGGCCGTCCATGAGGAACTCACCGCGATCGCACGCAAGCATCTGCGGAATCATTTTCTGACTGCGGACATGGGGGTCTCCGGGATCAATTTTGGATTTGCCGACACGGGATCGTTCACGGTCATCGAAAATGAGGGAAATGCGGGGCTTTCGACCTCCACGCCGCCGGTGCACGTCGCGCTGATGGGAATCGAAAAAGTCATTCCGTCCGTCCAGTATCTCCCGTACTTCCTGAGCGTCCTTCCCCGCAGTGCCACGGACCAAAAGCTCACGACGTACACGCACATTTTCCATGGTCCTGCTCCGGGTCGCAAAATGTACGTCATCCTGATCGACAACGGACGGACGAATGTGCTGGAGGATCCGTTCACGCAGAACACGCTGTACTGCATCCGGTGCGGCGCGTGCATGAATTCCTGCCCAGTCTACCATCGAGTCGGCGGGTGGGCGTACGGGTGGATCTACCCCGGTCCAATCGGCGCGATCCTGAATCCCCATCTCTGCGGCATGCAAAACGCGGGGAAATTGCCGTTCGCGTCGTCTCTCTGCGAAAAATGCGCACACGTCTGCCCCGTGAAGATCAACCTGCCGGAACAGCTCGTTCATCTGCGGAACGTTTCTGCTCGGACTCCCGGTTCGCCGGCTGATTCCGTTTACCAGAAACTTCTGTGGCGTACGTGGAGCTTCATGAATGTGCGTGCCGGCCGATTCGCGTTTTTCATGGGGCTGATCCGGCTCGGGACCCGTTTTGCGCGATTCGTGCCGAAACCGCTTCGGATCCTGGAATTCGGAGCCTGGGCAAAAGGCCGGGCGGTGCCGACGCCAAAAGGTCAGGCTTTCCGGAAATGGTGGAAAAAAAATCGGAAAAACACTCAGAGCGAGAATGAAAGATGAATAGTCGGGATCAGATCTTACAGAAAATCCGCAGTTCCATGGTGCCCGTTCCGGAACCCTCCATTCCGGAACTGCCTCCGCTTTTTGAATCGAAGCAGAAGGACGCAGAAACGATGAAGAAGACGTTCGCAGACGCCCTAACGGCACTCACGGGCAAATTTTATGCGGCGGAAAGTACGGAAGAAGCGCGCGGGATCCTGGCGAAGCTCGCACAAGAAAATGGCTGGGATTCCTTCAGCAGTACGAAAGACCCGTTTCTGGAAAAGCTGCTCCCCTCGGAATTTTTCCATGGAAAGGGAAAGAAACGCCTTTACCTTGGCGAGAAAAACGGTGAGACGGACAAAAACCGGCTTGCGGAGATCCCCGTGAGTCTCCTTTTCCCGCAGTTCCTCATCGCGGATACCGGCTCGTGCGTCATGCTGAACCGGACGCCGCACGAACGGCTGAACTGCTATCTTACGCCAGCGTGCGTCATGTGCGCGTTTACGTCTCAGCTCCGGGAAAACCTTCAGGCAGCCTGGGACGCGATCGCAGAAACGGCAGCCGATCCTGAAATTCGCGGCGAGTACGTTCTGGTGACCGGCCCGAGCCGGACGGCTGACATCGAGCGTGTTTCCGTCCTCGGCGTCCATGGTCCCAAAACGGTCTGCGTCCTGCTCATTCAGGACCAGACGGCCGAAAGCGTGTCTCGCAGAATAAAACGTTAATGCGGAGATTTTTGTGCAGAACATTTTTTAATTCGTCGGATCTTTAATTCGTCGGAAAGTGACTGACCTATGAAAAAAAACTTTTTTTATTCCCTGTTTTTCGTGATTTTGAGTTTTGGCCTCCTTGCAGGCCCGGCAGTTTTGCACGTTTCTGTCGCCTGCGCACAGGCCGAAGACGGTTTTGAGTTCGAGTTTGATGAAGACGAGGAATCAGAAGACGCGGAAAGCGGATTTGATTTCGACAGCGATGATGAAGACAGTCTGAACGTCGGATCCGGCGAGGAAGAAGATGAGGAAGACGGCTTTCTCGATGCGCCGGAATCTTCAGGAGCGGAGTCTGCGTTTGGAGACGATGCGGAAACAGGTGAAGAGACTGCGGCGTCCCCCAATTCAGAAGAAGAAGAAGTGAGCAAACCGCGCGAAAACCCGGTCGCGTTCCCATCTAACGGCACACAGGCCGGCGAAACGGCAGAATTGACGCTTCACGGAGTCCTCTACCGTTTCCGATGGTGTCCGGCCGGCACGTTCCAGATGGGAAGTCCGCTGACAGAAGAGGGACGCGGTCTTGACGAAAAACAGATGGAAACGGTCATTCCGCACGGATTCTGGATCCTTGAGACGGAAGTCACGCTTGAAATGTTCGCTAGCTTCGTGAAGGCTTCCGGCTACAAAACGGATGCCGAACGCGACGGTCAGGGAGCTTACCGGGTAAATCTGGAAACCGGGCACATCGAGGGACCGACTCCTGGAGCGAGCTGGCTTTCTGTCGGATACCGGCAGGATAAAAAGTTCCCAGTCGTGAACATCACGTGGTACGACGCACAGAAATTCACCGAGTGGCTCAATGCGGAACTCTCGACGCACGAAGAGCCGGCAGACTCCCGCCGTCAAGTCCTTCTTCCGACCGAAGCGCAATGGGAGTACGCCTGCCGGGCGGGTTCCGAGGCACTCTATTCTTCCGGGAAAGATCTGGCGGATCTGATGCTCTGCGCGAATCTTCGTGAAGTGAATCAGAATCGGACCCTCATGAAGTCGTTTGACCTGCACAAACAAAATCCCTGGGCCTTCCCGCTCGCCGGTCCGTTCAAGTACGCAGCTTTTGCGGGGTCGTTTGAGCCCAATGCGTGGGGGATCTGCGACATGCATGGAAATGTCTGGGAATGGTGTGCAGACGGCTACGCGGATTACGAGGAAGCGCTCATTCCCGCGAAAAATGCCGCGGAACTCCAAAAATTCATCGGACAGACCGGTCCTGATGGAAAAAATCTGAAAGTCATGCGCGGCGGCGGATGGAACACGAGTTACCTCCATGCCCGTTCCGCTGCACGAAGCAGTTACGCTCCCTCACGCAAATTCGTGGATCTGGGATTTCGTTTCATCGTGCTTCCTCTGGATCCGGAGAAGACCGCGGAGGAGGATGAAGACGATGAAGACGATTCCGAGGACGTTTCCGCAGGCTCTATCTTCGGCGGAATATCGGATGATGCCGATGAGGAAAGCGGCGAAGATGGATTCAGCTTTGACGCGGAAGACGAAGAAGACGCGGAAGACGAAGAAGACGCGGAAGACGAAGAAGACGCGGAAGACGAAGAAGACGCGGAAGACGAAGAAGAGGAAAGCGATGAAGATGAGTTCAATTTCGACGCTGAAGAGTCGGAAGACGAAGAACTGGACGAAGAGGGGGAAATGGAAGAGGAAGAAGAGGAGGACGGTCTGTTTTGACGCTCCGTAAATGCGGCAAGTACGGCATCCGAGATGCCTTCTGCGGTCTGAACGGAGCCGGTCCGGAAAGAAAAAACGGGAATGGACGCTTCATGAAAAGCCGCCACTCCCGTTCGGGCCTGGATTCAGGATTTTTTTGAAAAAATCGAGCTGCAGTATCGGCAGATGAATACTCCAACGGCTCCGATCAGGATGGCAGTCAGGAGCACAAATGGATGAAATGGATTGAATTCTTCTGCTTTCAGGACTTGAAAGTAGAAAAATTTCATCAAAAATGCACTGATGGTCATGGAAATGAAACCAGTCAGAAATGACGCAGCCGTTCCGCGCAGAGCATCGCCCGGCACAAGAAGTTTCGCAACGGCTCCGGCAATGATGGACATTCCGCACCAGATGAAAACGTAATTGAAAAACGTTTCCATTGCATATGCAAGCGGAATCAGGGACAGAATGTTCCAGTTCATCGTCAAGCCTTTGCACTCTTCTTCACCCGCAATTTTCCATACTGCCTGCATCCGTTCCAGATCACGCACTTCGAGGTCCCATGCGGAACGCACACTGCGTGTACACGGAATACACACGCAATGTACACGGAATGTCATCAGCGGACTTTATGCAGTACGCTCACTGTATACATGCGGAATATCCACACGGCAAATCTCATGCGGATCCTATGCAGTTCACCGGAAAACACAAACACGTTTCGTGCAGAGCCGGATCTTACTCCTGAGCCTGAAGTTTTGCCGCTTCATTCTGCAGATTGTTGCGCGGACCCGCAGAGAAGTACTGCACATCATCACTGAGATAGTAACCGCTCGGAAGCGTCTGTCCGCCGATGTGCGACTGGCAGCCCGTCGTCATGGAAAATGCCGCGGCCAAACAAATACCAATAATCAAACCGTACAGAGGGCGCATTCGCCACCTCCTATTCTTCCAGGTAAATTTGAAACCATTTTAAGTATCGCTACATTTGGTATCGTCATTAAAATCATCACACTTTAACAGAAAGTGAGGAGTTTTTTCATGAACCGCAAAAAAAGAAAAGTTTTTTTATTTTTTCTTTTGGGAATATTCTACACGATCATCCCATTTTTCCCATTTTCCAGGATGCAAACCATTTCCGCACAAACGGTTTCGCAGGAGATCTCCATTCGTCTTGAGATCTTTTGTGACGGACCGCTTCAGCCGATGGAGGCGCAGCAGTGGGGGAGTGCACTGAATTCACTTGGGTTTTACAGCGTACAGATCCGCGGCGGAGATTCGTCCGACGTTCTCGACATTCGTCCGCTTGGCGGGGGACTTTACGCGGTTTCAGGAATGCTGACGGCTGGAAATCGGATCCTGCTTCCCGGAAACGTTTCTTTTTCGCTCGGTCAGGTCCGCGGAATGAGAACGTATTTGGAGGAGCAGATACTTTTGCTTCAGCAGTCGGAGGCGGAAACAGCGGCGCCTGCCGATACGCAAGCGGAGCAGGACGCGCTTTTTCGGGATCTTGCCGAGCCCGTGGGGTTCAGTACTCGAGGCGTTTCGCGCAAGAAGGTCCTTCAGGAGCTGGCGCATTCTTTTGAAACGCACGTTCGGTTTCCCGTGAGCATCCGCAAAATGTTTGACGATTCCGATTTTGTGACGGAAGAGCTGCAGACCGTTTCCCGAGGAACGGCACTGGTCTACGTTCTTCGCTACCTTGGCTACTGTGTCGTGCCGGAGAAGAACGAGTCGTCTATGGGTTACACACTGCGCATCCTGCCGTCGGAACAGGCCGATCCTCAGCGCATCCTGCCGGTCGGCTACCCTGCGGAGACCGCGTCGCTGGACGTTCTTTTTGAGAGTTTCAACGCGAACGTAGACGGTGCCTCTGCTGCACGGGTCCTGAATTCGCTCCAGGAACGCCTCGACATTCCATTCCTTTACGATTTCAATTCCATGGCCGGTCAGGGAATCGAACTGGAAGAGGTGAAGATCCGCCAGAAACCGGGACGCTTCAGCTACAAAAAACTGCTTGACGCCGTCCTTTACCAGGCGAAACTTCAGCGGGAGGTCCGGATCGATGAAGCCGGTCAAGTTTTTTTCTGGATCTCGACTATCCGCAGCTCGGATCTGGATTGAGAGAGGAGCTCGGAAGCCGGAAAACAGACTCGAAACGGCAGAAGACTCCCCCTTGCGTTTCATTTGTGTTGGAGTATAATGTATCCGTGATCGGGCCTTCCAATTTCATGAACCATCAGCATTCCATTTTGTTTATGAGTCCAAAAACCAAAAAAGTACTCGTGACCCGGCCTCGGGCACAGGCGGAAGAACTGGAAAAACTTTTACTTGCGGAGGGACTGGAGGTCCTTTTTCAGCCTGTCATCGAGATCGGACCGCCGGAAGATGGATACGCGGCTCTTGATGCGGAACTGGAGCATCTGGAGGAGTTCGACTGGGTCGTTTTTTCCAGTACGAATGGCGTGGAGGCGTTTCGGGAACGGCTTTGCGTGCTTCAAAAAACGCCTGGTCCGACACTGAAATTCGCCGCCATTGGTCCAGGAACGGCACGGGAACTGGAAGTTGCCGGTTTTCCGGTACATTTTATGCCTAAAGTTTACCGTGCGGAGTTTCTAGCGGAAGGTCTGGTAAAAGAGGCGGCCTGCGGTGCGCGTTTTCTTCTCATTCGAGCAAGCCGCGGACGGGAAGTCCTTTCGGAAACGCTCCGAAATGCGGGCGGGATAGTCACGCAGGCGGTCGCGTACTCCAGTACAGACGTGACGCATGAGTCAAAGTCGTGGGAGCCGGAGATCCTGCGTCTTTTGGATTCCGGAGAGATCGGCTGGGTGACCGTCACGAGTTCCGCGATCGCCGCGTCTGCCGTTCGACTGTTCGGCGTAGAGATGCTTTCCAAGACACGTCTCGTAAGCATCAGTCCGCTAACGAGTTCCGCGTTGGCAAAACACGCCCTTTTCCCTGCAGCAGAAGCGAAAGACGCAACGATGGATTCGCTCGTACGTGCGCTCGTTCAAGCTGACAGGGAAGAAGACCTGCGGTCCATTCCAGAGAACGCAGACTGACGGGGAACCGAGTTTTCAGCCCGGATATTTTTCAAATTTCAGTTGGGGTTTGACGGGACTTTGGCGTATCTTCTCTGCCATCTCATCAGACATCCAGTTGTAGATATTCGCCCAAACGTACTCCTCTTTCGTTTGACTGTTTTTTTGGAGATAGGCCATGACAGCTTTCCAGCCCTGTTTCAGGAGCATGTCATAAATCATGCGGAAACCGTCACCATATACCGGGTCCAAATTAAGAAAATGCAGGCATTCTGTGACCTCCGGATTGCCATTAAAAGCCGAACACGCTGCCGCGATCGCTTCACAAAATCCCTCTTCCAGTTTTTTACTGGGAAAAGCTCCAAAGTGACGGCGCAAATACGAATGAGAAAGTTCATGGGCCACCACGTTGAAAAAAACCGGATACGGTAAACCATCAAGAATGTGGATCTCGTCCTTCGCAGCATCTTCCTGCCAGACGTAAAGGGTTCTGTTGTCTCCGGTAAGAATAAAATGCCAATCATTATAAAATTTGTTTCCGTAATAATATCCTAATGCCTTCCGTTCTTTGGAATTCTGATAGAATATCTCCGACGGCAGGATCTTGATGATCAAAGTCGGATCGATCGGAAACTCAAAACGCTCCGAAAGCATTTTTTGAGCAGCAACTAAATAAGAACGCCCTTGGTCGATCGTGTAAACGCCATTCCAACGACACATTCCGCAGTACATTCTTCCGTCACGAAGCGGCGCCACGTCCTTTCGGGAATAGCAGAGCCCACAGTGAGGTTTTGCATTGCAGTCACTGCAAAAGATCAGCTCTCTTTTCCAAATGTCAGTTTTCCAAGAATAAGTATAGTATCGTCCCACGCAGGGTTTTCGACAATTGGCACAAATAGGGATCGTGTTATCCATTTGACTTCTCTTTTTTTGCACTTAGGGTTTCTTTCCGAGGATCTTTCGACAGATCTTTCGACAGGTTCAAGTTCAATACCTCCCAAAGGGACCGGTCACTTTTAATGTTTCGGTATCTTTCCAAATTTCAGTTTGGGTCTCAATTTCTTTTTACGGATAAACTCCGCTGTTTCCGCATCAAGCATTTCGTAAATGTGCGCGCGAACATACTCTTTCATCGGCTGGCTGTTTTTTCCGAGAAATTCCATGACGGCCTCCCAGCCCTGATCTTGGAGCATCGGATAGATCAGGCGGAATCCATCCCCGTAGACAGGGTCCGGATTTCCGATTCGGCGAAGCGCCAGCGACGGGTGACCGTTGAAAATGGAACATGCAGCTGCGATGGATTCGCAAAATCCTTCCTCGATCTTGGGATCTTCAAAATGGTAGAATTTCCGACGAAGGAATTCGTGCGTCAACTCATGCGCAATGGCATCGAAAACCAACGGTCCCGGCGCACCTTCCAGAACGAGCATCCCGGAATCAAGAGTATCCATCTCGACGTAAAGCGTCTTTCCGTCATCACTCAGCCACGTGTGTCCGGAAACTTCCGTCAGATGAAACGCCAACGCCTCCGAGCTGGAAGAGTAATCCTTTCGATGCTGATGGAATTCTTCATACGGCAGGACTTTCAGCGGAATGTCGGGATCCACGGGAAAACCAAACCGCTCGGCAAGCATCTTTTGTACGGAGGTCAGGATCGAACGGGCATCTTCCGTTTTGAAGACTGCCAGACTTCGGCAAGTCGCGCAAGAGATCCGTTTGTCCGGAAGAAGTGCCGTTTCTTTTCGGCTGCCGCAGAATGTGCAGCTAGGTTTTTCCATGCAGGCCCCGCAAAAAAGGAGTTCTTTCTCCTGAATGTCCTTCAGCGTCGAAAAGGCTGTATTTTCCCCGACCCCGAGCGTCACTCCGCAAGATGCGCATGAAAATTTCGTTCCGATGCACTCGGAAGAACAGAATTTCTCATTCCGCAGGACCATGTACCGGCCCGTGCAGCGTTTTCCGCACACGGAACAGTAGGGGAGCTGCGGTTTCGGTGACGCCTCGGAAACGGCCGACGGTTTTTCTGAAACATTCTGCGCCAGGAGTACCAACTCTCCCCAAACGCCGCCAATCAGTCCCGCCATCATGACGAGGCTGGAAACTATCCGCATTGCCTGAAATTTCATCTTCATGTTTCTGATGCTCCTTAATGGATCTCCCGGTAGCTGCCGTCGCCGTCTTGCAAATATGATTTCGGCTGGTTCGGTTCAATGCGATCCAGAACCGCACGCGATTCCTTCGTATTCAGAGAGGCGGGAAGTTCTTCTTCCCTCTGACGTCTCCGGCCCGACACTTTACCGACCTCCAAACGTCGATTTTGCCCCGTGTTTTTTCCCGTAACGTTTCCCGCGTCTTGCCGTGGTTTGAAACTTTCCGTTTTTTCCGTGCCGTTTTCCGATCCAGGACGGCGTGTGCGGATCTTCTCATAATTCGGCGTCTTTCTTCGACGGCTTCGTCCCTGTGAGCGTTCGATCGGCTGTCTCACGGGCAGGATCCGTTTAGGAAGTCCAAAATCATCACTCGGCATTTCCTCTTCATGCCATGGGACCTCACTGTTGAGATCATCTTCATCGCCGGATCCATCTTCACCGTCGAAACCATCATCACGGCCGAAACCATCATCACGGCCGAAACCATCTTCACGGCCGAAACCATCTTCACGGCCGAAACCATCTTCACGGCCGAAACCATCATCACG
>JAFQOH010000158.1:0-4923 GCA_017403345.1 Thermoguttaceae bacterium | reverse complement strand
GCCTTTCGTTTCCGGCTTCACGTCCACGTAGAAGTTTTTCGCAATTTTGTTGCCCTGTGCATCTGCCATTTTGAAGTTTCCTTTTTAAAAAATGAAATTCAGCTTCCGAAAAAAAGTCCCTTTCCCCCGGAAAGCAAAAAATATTCAGGAGCTTGCGCCCCAAACGAATTTCGAGTGTCGGAGCTGCAAATTTTAACCAACGCTCCGGCAACTTTTAATACGATACAGCTATTATACGGGAAAATCCGTAATTGTGCAAGGGGGGGACAAATGGAAATTCCTCGAATTAGGCTGTTCGCAGGGACAGTTTAAGAATTTTCGTCTAACCACAATTCAAACTTTCCACAAAGTTTGATAAATCTGACCAAAAAAGGAAAGACGATCAACTCAACCAAAAAAGCAATCGTAAGATAGATTGCAAGCGGTTTTGAGAAAGCACCTGCCAATCCAGATCCAAGATCCCGTTCTTGCCAAGCTGAAAAAATAATATGCCATGAATCTGCAGCGGCAAGGCCAGTAATGATGATACAGATCCAGGAAACAATATTCACAAGCACTGCTAGCACAAAAAAATCGAAATTATTATTAAGCCAACGGGGTTTGGAGATTTTACGCGGCACATTTGTTTGTTCCGGTTTGGCATCAAACGAAACTGGTTGCGGAATTCCTGCCTGCTGCAAGAGCTGCGGGTCCGGTAACTGCGTATGAGGCATGACTTGCGGGGAAGGAATTTCAAACGGAGATGAGGTAAAAGAAAAATCAAGGCCATGGACTTCAGAGGCCAACGAGCGTTTTCCTTCTTCCGTTTCAATGATGGTTTCTGGAGTGATCGTTCCGTGTTTGGCCAAAGTCCTGATCTGTGCAGAACTACATGGTCCCTTCCGGTTTCCATCCTGATAGAAGTAAAAATTCATTGTCGTTCTCCTGAAAATGCAAAAATACGATTTCTTAGAAACAAACACAAACCATCTCCCCATAGAAAAATACGTTTCCATAGGGAGACTGATGGTTTGGCAATACTAAAATCTCAAGTCCTCTGTTTTTTAGGTGCAAGCTGCATTCAAAGCATTCTTTACTCGCAGAGTCCCGTGAAAATGAAACTCCAGCTCGTCGCACCGGGGTCGGCACTTCCGAGGACACGGTCACCCAGATTGCGGGCACGGCCGAATTTCGCAAGCATCTGTTCCGTGGCTTTCGCGCCGGCAATCGCAGCATCACGAGCTTCCGCCAGAGCCGTTTCCAGGTCTTTTCCCGCTTCCGCGGCAGCCAAGAGCGCGTCAACGCCCGGTTTCAAAGCGTCCATCATCGTACGAGCACCGACTTCGGCTTTCGAAAACTTGAACATTCCAAGGTATCCGGCTTCCATCAGCTTCGCGACGGCCGCAGTGTCCATCGCGCTCGTGTCCGCAGGGATGCCGTTGGCCAGTCCCATGAAGAACTGCCCCATGAGCGGTCCGGCAGACCCGCCGCCGGCAGACATGGCACCCATGCCCATCGCCTTGAAAAGCGCAGCGAAATCGCCAAAACCTTTGGTCTCAATAGCGGCTTCCGCTTTATCCACGATGCGGACCATCGTCACACCATGGTCACCATCGCCAGTGGCGGCGTCGAGCTTCGTGAGGGTCTCCACATTGTCGCGGATCAACTGGAACGATTTACGAAAACGATTAACGAATGATTCAAGTGAAATTGCCATTTTTTCAGTAAACTGGATGGAGGTCTGTGACGAAAAACAAAACCCAACGAAAAAATCGGACACTCCGTTTTCCGTGATGAAACGCTTTTGTTTCCTCGTCAAAAAAACAAAATACCATTTCCTTTAGGATACCACACTCCCCCGGTTTCTGCAAGGGGGGGGCTGTGATTTAATACAATTTTCTCCGGATTTTTCCACTTCCGACCGTTTTTAAACATAAAAAAGGACGCTGCCTGAAAAGACAGCGCCCAGTTTTACTCAGGTTCTGAGTTCGCTAAACCGCCTCGATTAGAAGTGGAGGTAGTAACGGACGATCAGACCAGCGGCAACGACGGAGACCATCGACATCAGCTTGATGATGATGTTGAGGGACGGACCAGTCGTATCTTTGAAGGGGTCGCCAACGGTGTCGCCGACGACGGTCGCTTTGTGAGCTTCCGACTTCTTGCCGCCGAATTCTCCCGTTTCAACGTATTTCTTCGCATTGTCCCACGCACCACCAGCGTTCGCCATGTAGACGGCGACGCAGAAACCGGAGGTCAGAGCACCAACGAGAAGACCAATGACGCCCGTGACGCCGAGGACGAGACCAACGACGATCGGCAGGATCAGACCGAGCATGGACGGAACGATCATTTCCTTCTGGGCAGCCAGCGTGGAGATGGCGACCGGCTTCTTGTAGTCCGGCTTGTTCTTGTATTCCATGATGCCCGGGATCTCGCGGAACTGACGGCGGACTTCTTCAACCATACCGGAAGCGGCACGGCCGACGGCCATCATCGTCATGGCACCGAACACGAACACAGCCATGGCGCCCATGAAGATACCAACGAGGACTTTCGGGTTGAGGAGGTTGCAGGAGTAGAAGTTCATCCAGTCCATCATGTTCGCGGCTTTGACCGTGACCATATCCGGAGTTTCTCCTGCTTTGAACGGAATGAACGGAAGGACTTCAGCCTTTTCCTTGGTGATGAGAACCGGCCCATTTTCGACCGTCAAGGAAGCCCAAGCAGCGTTGGCATGGGCCCATGTGATCTGCTGGCCCTTTTCCACGGAGACGTTCTGTTCTTTACCACTTTCATCTTTGACCGTCATATAGGTGAGAACGCCAGCTTCTTCGAATTCGGCTTTTTTGTAAATCGGAGCCGTATCATTCGGATTGTTGGCCTGGCTCGGCATAATCAGGTAAGATTCCGGGAAGTACTCTCTACCTTCATCTTTTGCAGCAGCTTTGGCTTCTTTCGTTCCGTCAGCACCCTTATAGTAAACGACGAAGTTTTCGGAAACTTTGTAGTAACCTTCGGGGTTTTCCGCATTCGCTTCGATCTGTTCGATGGCGACGACACCCCAGCGTTCAAAACCGACGCGGACTTCTTCGACGTAGGCAGCCAGAAGAGCCAGAGCGGTCAGAGCGGCAGAACCGATAGCGAAACCTTTACCGGTCGCAGCGGTGGTGTTGCCGAGGGAGTCAAGAGCGTCAGTGCGTTCGCGGACTTCCGGCGGAAGTTCGGACATTTCAGCGTTACCGCCGGCGTTGTCGGCGATCGGGCCGTAAGCGTCGGTGGCGAGGGTGACGCCCAGCGTGGAGAGCATACCAACGGCGGCGATACCGACACCGTAGAGACCCAGCGCGAAGAGTTTCACTTCCGTGAAGTTGAAGCTCGTGGCGAAACCGAACGAAAGGATCGTGGCGACGCCGACGATGACGACCGGAGCCCAGGTGCTGTACATACCTTCGGCAATACCGGCGATGATGACGGTGGCCGGACCGGTTTTACCCTGACCAGCGATGAACTGGGTGGGTTTGTATTCGTAAGAGGTACGATATTCGGTCCACTTACCGATGAGCCATCCGGCGACAAGACCGGTGATGACGGAGAAACCAATGTTCTGAGCCGTGCCGGTCATGAGTTTGTTGGCCAGGAACCAAGCAGCAACAGCGATCAGGATAGACGGAAGATTGACGCCTTTCGCCAGAGCTTTGAGCAGCGTACCCTGGTCAGCTTTTTCGTCCGTGCGGACGAGGAAGATACCGAGAACGGAGAGAACAACGCCGACCGCCGCGATGAGGATCGGGAGGAAGAGCGCTTTCATCTGGATGTCGAGGCCTTCACCCATGGCGGCGTAAGCGGCAACACCAAGAGCGGCGGAGGACAGGATGGATCCGCAGTAGGATTCGTAAAGGTCAGCACCCATACCGGCGACGTCACCGACGTTGTCGCCGACGTTGTCAGCGATGGTGGCCGGGTTACGTTTGTCGTCTTCCGGGATACCGGCTTCGACTTTACCGACGAGGTCAGCGCCGACGTCAGCAGCCTTCGTGTAGATACCACCACCGACGCGGGCGAACAGAGCCTGCGTGGAAGCACCCATACCGAAGCAGAGCATGACGACGGTGATTTCCGTCAGAGACATGGTCCAGCCGTACTGCGGGAAGACCCAGTACAGAGCGCCGAACCAGAGGACGATGTCCAGAAGGCCGAGACCGACGACGGTCAGACCCATGACAGCGCCGGAACGGAAGGCGACCTGGAGACCCTGGTTGAGGGACTTCATGGCGCCGGCGGCGGTACGGGAGGAAGCCTGGGTCGCGGTTTTCATACCGCACCAGCCAGCCAGACCGGAGAAGAAACCACCGGTAAGGAAGGCGAACGGGACGATTTTGTTCTGCACGCCAAGACCGAAGGCCAGGTACATGAGGAACGCCCAAATGACGACGAACGCCCAGAAGACGACCTTGTACTGCTGCCACAGGTAAGCATTGGCACCTTCGCGAACCGCTGCGGCGATGGAGATCATCTCTTCGTTACCTTCGTCAGCTTTCATCATCGACTTGTAGAAGATGATGGCGAAGACGAGAGCGATGACCGAACCAGCCAGAGCGGCAAGCCAGAATTTGAAGTACAGGTCAGCTTTGCCGGCAGCAGCGCAGGTCGTGCCGCAGGTGCACTTGCCTTCTTCACAGGTGCATTCACCATCATTTTTGCAGGTGCAGCCAGCCGGAGTGGCTTCAGTGGCCGGGGTGGCAGCTTCAGCAGCCGGAGCGGCTTCAGTGGCCGGGGTGGCAGCTTCAGCAGCCGGAGCGGCTTCAGTGGCCGGGGTGGTAGCTTCAGCAGCCGGAGCGGCTTCAGTGGCCGGGGTGGTAGCTTCAGCAGCCGGAGCGGCTTCAGTGGCCGGGGTGGTAGCTTCAGCAGCCGGAGCGGCTTCAGTGGCCGGGGTGGTAGCTT
>JAFQOH010000157.1:0-3149 GCA_017403345.1 Thermoguttaceae bacterium | reverse complement strand
TTTATGTTTTGTTTTTCAATTGCCCAACAGTTCGATCCCTTCCGGAAATTCTTGGAGTATTTTTTTCAGCAGTCGGGAAAAACGGGAGTACAGCGTTTGAGTTGGAACCCCGGTCCTCTTGGAGATCTCCTTGATACTGAGATCTTCCACGGTACACTGACGCAGCAGTGTGTATTCGCGGCTTGAGAGTTTGCCTTCCTGATACATTCTCTGAGTAAGCTGAAACACGAACTCGGCCGCATCCTTGATGATCAGATCCTGTTCGGGTGTAGTTGAAATGGGAATGGGAGAAAAGATCGTTGGAAAGATCTCACGCAGGAAATTCTGGATCTCTCTGATCTCGCAGATCCGTCCGCGAAGTTCTCTTAATCGGAACTGAATGACATGAAATCCCGTGTTGTACCGCTGCGCGATGTCCTTCATCAGACCGTACTCCAGATAGTAATCCCGCAGCAGCTGAAGATCCTGTTCTTCCAAAGTTCCCTGCGTACGGCAGTTTTCCAGGACCGCTTCAAATTTCTGCCGCCATGGAGCATTTTCGTGCAGCTTTCTGCGAAGTCTGGACCACTGCGAATTACTGGGAACGAATGTGCCGAGCAAGGGCGCCGAATTGTTTGGACCATACTCTGACGTCTCCGGAGGAAGTACCGGAAATGCCGTATTTAGCTTGTGCGAGATGATCGACTGGAAGCGTGTATAGGCATAACGTCCGAAATCGGCGACCGTCGGAAAATTCGCCAGATCGAACGCCTGTTTTTGAAACAGGTCCATCATTTCGAGGGAAAATGTATTCACAACGGAGGTCTTCGAAATATCTCCAAAACGTATCGTGCCGCACAGATATGCTAAATATTTATAAAAATTATTTAGCATATTCCACAGGAGTTCTTTGCGATGCTCCGGATCTTGAATATAAATATCCAAAAGTTTGGAATATTCTGCGGCTACTTTTTTATTATTGAATTCCCAAGCCATGGAATTTCTCCTGAATTTTTTTGGTGGGTGAAAAATGAAATCTATATTATACTGTGACTATTTCGGTTTGTCAAGTGCCGAATTCCAAATATAAAAGGATTTTATTTCATCAAGATGGATGATCAAAGGAAACAGCATTCTTTTAAAATCCAAAAATGCCATTTCCAAAAATCAAAAAACTACGGTATATAGGGACGCACCTCGTATCGGTGCTCGGCCGGAATGCGCATTTTTTCGAGTTCCTCGGTCTGTGCGGCAAGTTTCGCGAGGACTTCTCCGCGATTTTCCCAATTCGCAAGATACCCCGGCACTTTCGTTTCAAAGTATCCGGTGCTGTTTGCCATTCGTTCGTCAAAAACCTTCTTCACCGCAGCAAGATCATCCGGATCCGCAAATCGGCGCAGATACCAGCGGACCGCGGCGTAGTTGCGCAGGATCACTTCCGTGTCGCGCCGGGCGAGTCCCAGTATCCGGACCTGCTGAGCCTGGCGGAACTGCGGCGTTTTGTCGTTCATCGCAAGGTCAACCCCCTCCTGGAGTTCTTCGGCTGCGTACGTTCCCACGGTCTCACCGTCGATAAGAAGTTCGTATTTTCCCGCGGTCAGTCCCTTCACGCAGAAAATTTCCCGGTTCAGATCCTGAACGATCGGAAGGTCTTCAAGTACCGGATACGCGGCTGGATCGATCGGGAATGGAAGCGCTTTGGCGAGGATCGTACAGGTGATCCCGCCGTCGGTCTTCTTCACGTTCCGAACTTCTGCGTTTTCTGCCGAAACGGCCGACTCGCCTTCAAGGACCACGCGGGAAACGAGTGACGGCGCGTTCTGGGACTTCAGGAAAAGCCACGCCATCATCAAATGACCGGGTGCGCCTGGATGCACACGGTCCGGACCGATGATCGTGTAGCGCGGGTCCGTTTTTTGCTTTTCGGCGTTGAATGCCGTCATCGGAGCGTGAAAATCTACGACTTCCACCGTGCCGGGAGCTTTTTCCTGCGCCAGCTCTGCTGCAAACTTCTTCACGAGCTCCGCACACTTGCCCAGCCCGTCGTTACACCCGGGATGATTGTTGTTTCGGTCATTCACACCGGTCTGGTCAAACGGAGAAGGGGTGATGAAAATGAAGTGCGGATCGAGCTTTTCCTGAAGCATGCCCGCCAGCTTTTTCATGCTTTCTGCGTACCAGTTCAGGGAGCCGGCTTGGCGTTGGAGCTGGTCTTTCGACGGGGAGGAAACGTAATTTCCGCGTCCAACATCATTCATGCCGAACATGAGGACGACGACGTCCGGATCCTGAGAGAAAACATCTTCTTCGATGCGCGTCATCGCACCGCTGGCGGTATCGCCGGCAACTCCCGCATTAAAGAAGGCGATCTGCGTTTCTGGAAAGCGTGTGAGATAGTAATCATAGATCATATAGTGAAAACGGCCGCCGTGAGTGATGCTGTCTCCGTAGAAGCAGATCTTTTGGCCGTTCTGAAACACTTCGGCAGAGACTCCGGAAATACTCGACATGAGCGCGGCCGTCAAAATGCCGAATGCTAACAAAAAGGTAAAACGTTTCATGGCGGGACCTTTCTCTGAAAATTTTCTTTGAAAATGAAGGTGATGTTTTCCACAGCTTCTCCTGTGAAGAAGAGGTGTGATTTGATTTTACCACAAATCAAATTTCTCGTAAATAGCTTCCTGATATGAAATTGGCAAAAATAGTGAAATATTGGGCGCCGCCGCGGTTCGTTGGAAGTTTTGATTGTTGAAATAGATAAATTGGGTATTTTTTTTGCTTTTTGCGAATAAAACGCTTGACAGAATGAAACTTTTGTATATATTAAAAAAAGAATCATTTATGAAATGGTTTTTGGCATTTCGAAATCCATGGAAAATCAAGAGGAAATAAAATGGATATGACCCCCCAGAATGAATGTGGTCCGAACGTAGAACAGGAAGCTGTCGAACAGAAATCTGTAGGATCGAAAGGTCGCGGTGTGGGATTTTGGATAAAGAAGTTATGGACAATGTTGTTTTTGGGGAAGAGTAATACTGCTCCGGAAGAAGTGACTCCGGAAGAAGTGACTCCGGAAGAAGTGACTCCGGAAGAAGTGACTCCGGAAGAAGTGACTCCGGAAGAAGTGACTCCGGAAGAAGTGACTCCGGAAGAAGTGACTCCGGAAGAAG
>JAFQOH010000156.1:0-5210 GCA_017403345.1 Thermoguttaceae bacterium | reverse complement strand
GGCGTTGGAAACGACGTCCTGCGCCGCAAAAACCAGCTCCGCACCGTCGTTGACCGTCACGGTCTTGGAGACATAGTCGCCAAATACCGTCGTGTCCACGTACTTCCAGCTTGCCGACGCAACGAGCGTTCCGCCGTTCACCACGACGTTGCCGGTGAAAGTGTTTTGGTTATTGTTCAGCGTCAGCGTACCTGCACCGGTCTTGGTCAGACCTCCGGCACCGGTAATACTATTGGCGAAACTCTTCTCTGCGCCGTCGCCGACATTCACTTCCAGCATACTGTCCGCACCAACGCTGAAGAGTCCAGTCAGCGTATTGATCTGGTCCAGAAGCACCGTCAGTTTGCCGCCGTTGGAAATGGAAACGTTCTGCAGCTGATAGTGGTTCGTATCGTCATTTTCGCGTCCGGAGATCGTGACCTGCGCTCTGTCGATGGCAGTCTGAGCGGTCTCTTTTTCCAGAACGATACCGCCGTCAAATGAATAGGTCCCGCTTCCGGAAAAGCTCAAAATACCGGCATCTCCCGTAATGTAGAGGTCGTTACCGCTGGTACCGCCGAGTTGCCGGTAAATACCGCGGCGGTCGAATCACCGGAAAACACGACGGAATCACCGTGGATCGCGCCGCCGAAAGTTCCGGCTTTATTGTTTTCAAATCGAATGGAGGCATTCGAAAGGTCCGCGTTTCCCCGGATCGCACCGCCAACTTTTCCTGCCGAGTTACCGAGGATCTCGATCTGTGCGGCATCGCCCTGCCCTTTGAGCGTGAGCGTGCCGTTGTAGAGATTGACCGCCCCGCCGTTGTCGGTTTCCGCCGTATTGCCGGTAAATTTCAGAGTGTTGACAGTGATGTTCGTATTGGAACCGTGGATCGCACCGCCGTGTGCTTTCGCAAAGTTATTGCTGAAGATGACCGAATCGCCGGTAATGGTAAGCCTGCCGCTGCCTTCCATATCGATCGCAGCACCATATTTACCGTTGTTGGTCACCTTGTTGCTATCAAATACGAGGCCGTTAGAGACAGTGATATTCAGGGCCGAACCATTCTGAAAACCGCCGAGCACGCCGGCATTGTGCCCAGTGTTTTCGAAACCTGTAAATGAAACATTATCGATCGCCAGATCAAGCGTACTGTTTTGGGTAGTATACCACATGAAAATCCCCAGTACATTCCCGATCTTAGTTCCCGTCCCATCATAAGCCAGATCTTTCAGCGTGATGGACGCATTCGCGCCGGCATTGTAATTTATGTTGTAAAAACGGCCCGAATTGACCTTTTTGATCGTTCGTTTGACGCCTGGCGTATCCGACTGGATCGTAAAGTTCAAAAACTCGCTGTTCTTGCCGTCTCCAACATATATTTGGCTACTGTTAAATTCCACGTCGCCAGAGAGCTTGATCACATCGCCGCTGGCAAAACCGTTCGCTGTCTGGACCGCGTAAATATCGGTTCCGGATGCCGTCTGCGTTCCAGAGGAATTGTAGCGGATGACCGTGTCCTGTGC
Organism: Thermoguttaceae bacterium; assembly: GCA_017403345.1. Taxonomy (GTDB): domain Bacteria; phylum Planctomycetota; class Planctomycetia; order Pirellulales; family Thermoguttaceae; genus RGIG3701. Next base: position 3,705 of record JAFQOH010000156.1, on the reverse strand, counting down.
ATCGACATTCCCGCCTGCCATCATCAAAAAAAGAGAAGAAAAAAGTGCACCGCCGTGCGTCAGGATCCGTGAGGGACGGCTATTGGGAAACTGGTGTTTTGAAGTCATCTTCTGATTCCTCATATTGTTCATAGGGAAATACTACATAATGTATTATTATACTCCAGATTTTCAAAACCACCCAATTTTTTTGAACAAAAAAGCAAAAAACTCGCAAATTTCTAACGAGATATTACGATTATTGGGATATTTTGGATAAATATATGAAGCGTTCCCGCCTCTCAAAAAAAATCAGCAGACCGCACACGGAGGCAAGTGCCCGAATTACAGTCTGCCGAATTCTCAGATATGGCGTTTACTGATCATCTTTGACAATCACCTTATAGGCCGCCGTGATGGACTGGCCGGGTTCAAGCATGATGGGGTTTTCGTGAACGCGCATCGTCGCTCCCATGTACGCAAACGCTTTCCAGCCGTCCCCCATGGAGTAGCCGGTCATGGGGCGCGTATTGCCTTCTTTCTCCTCGATCGTGACGGAAACGCCTTTTCCGCCGACCGTTCCGACTGCGTTGATCCACTGGCAGTCCTTCAGACGTTCGTCTCCGCGAACGATCGCTCCGTCATGCGCACCGGTACTGTTGGTGAACTTGACGTTCGTGTTCATCTCTTCGGCAAAACGCATTCCCAGACCAAAATAGTATCGGCCCCAGATCTTCACCGCCTTGTCTCCAGCAGGAGTCAGGACCGATTTCCAGTTCAGAACGTTCGCGCCGTTTTCAGAAGCAGCCGCGATCTCGCGCGTTTCTTTGGCGAGGACCTCACCGTTCGGAGTGACCCAGTTCAGTTCCGCTTTGACGGAAGATCCATCCGAGTCGACCTTCGTGAGTACCTGATACGCGCATTTATCGCTGTATTCGCCCCAAAATTCGTAGTCATTGATCCCCATCGAGTACATCAGACCATGATGGTGAATATGATCGAACGGAGAGTCCAGAAGCACCTGCACGCCGCTGGGAGTGTACAGTTTCTCAACGTACGGCTTGAACAGCCCGCTGGTCTGGAACTGCGCGACGACCTTTCCGTCAGCCTTGAGCGGGATCCGAGTCTTGGAAAGACCATCCACCAGTTTGGCAGACTTGCCGTCCACAGAAAGGCAGTACAGACCGTCTTCAGAAGTCGCGTAGATCGTGTAGGTACCGTCCGCGTTGGGAACCGTCACGACTGAAACGAATCCGGCTTTGCCTTCACAAAGCGTCGTCCAGGCTTTTTCCGTCCGGTCATACTGGCAGAGAACGCCGTCTTTGTCGACCGCGATCAGCACGTCTTTTTCCGGACCATTGCCGATCGTCATGCACTTGACGGCTTTGCCCAGCGCGTCGGATTTGTTTCCGATGATGAGGTAGGTTTCATCTTCCGAGGCCGCGATGATCTCGTCTTCTTTCGTCAGCGGAGCAAGATTTCCGCAAATAGTCGAAATCACATTGCGTCCCATGAGCTTCTGCGAGTAGACCATCCATGCCGGATTGTACGTATAGACGTCGCCGTGCGTCACAACGGCAAACTGCGGCGGCATCTTGGGTTTGAGGCTTCCGGAGGAGACCTGCGAGAAATCGCCAGGTATCGCAGGCCAGCCTTTTTGGTCGTACTCTTTGTTCCACATATAGGAATTTCCGGAATACGTCGAAGCGATCACCGACCCCATGGGTTCGTTTGCCGTGCCTGCGGGAGCGGTGCAAAACCCCTTCACGTTGTTTCCGTTGGAAGCGGAGAGAATGACCGCTTTGCCGGTTTCGATCGATTTTTCAACGTCGATAACATACAGTGACTTGGTATTTTTGCTGATGACCGCCAGAGTGTCGCGGCCGTCACCATTATAGTCCAGAGCACCGATCTTGTCGCCTTTTTCGTAAAAACCGACCAGACGCACGCTCTTCAGACCGTCAAAAACGCGAACGTCTCCGATCGAGTCGATCCACGCGACACCAAAAGTACCGCCGGCCATGTCGTAACAACAGTTTTCAACCGCAGCGGCAGGAGCGGTCATGGCAAATACCAGTAAAAATGCGGAAAAAATGCGTTTCATGATATTCTCCTTCTATTTGGCGGGTCAGCTCAGGCTAATTGTCTGCGTTTCTTTGTCGAACAGGACGACCTTGTTTTCACGATGGGAAATGACGCCCATGCTCAGCGGTGCCTGCACACGGACGGCCGTCTCGATGTCGCTGAATGGCTTTTCACGCGTTTTGACGCAATCAAGCAGGTTCCGCCACAGCTTCGACGTATCGCCCATGCCGTTCCACGGAATACGGATCTCTTCCTTGCCTTTGGCAAACGGAACGATGCGGATCCCTTCGCTCTTGCGGGTCAGCTCGTCCCAGATGATGATGCCGTCGGTGCCGCGAATCTTGGTCTCGGACGCGACGTGGTTGGAGAGTGAGTTACACATGACCACCGACGGACCTTCATCGTAGTCGGCAATGATGTTGCACTGGTCGGGGACTTCACGATTGTACTGGAACGTTCCTCCGCCCCCGAAAACACGGGTCGGGTAATCTAGGCTCAACATGCAGAACACAGGCGTGAAAACATGGACCAGCAGGTCGGTGGCCGGACCGCCGGCGTAATCCCACCAGAGACGCCACTGGAAGAATCGCGAAACGGAGAACGGTACTTTCGGTGCGTCGCCCAGAAAACGTTCCCAGTTCAGATCCGGTCCCGGTTTGGCGTTGGCATCCGGAATGGGCATTCTTTCGCCCCAGTCTCCACGGCGGAAGTAGCTCAGCTGTACGTGGACCGGCTTTCCGATGATGCCTTCCTGGATCATCTGCGCGATCTTCGGGAAATTCTCATCCGCCATATATTGCGTACCGACCTGAACTAGGCGTTTGTTCTTTTCCGCGGCCTGTTCGACCTTCTTCGCCATTTCGAACTGATCCCAGTGCGTCAGCGGTTTTTCGCAGTAAACGTCTTTTCCGGCGTTGACCGCGTCGATCGCCATTTGGGCATGAAGCCGGTCAGGTGTGGCAATGCACACGACGTCCACGTTCGGATCCGCAAGCAGTGCCTCATGTTCGTCGTACATTTTGCAGCCGCCAAGATTCCGGGATGCAGCCTGAAGACGCGGTCGGTAAACATCGCAGGCGGCGACAGGTTCGGCAATGCCTTCCTTCTGGAAGTTTTTGACGATCCCCTGATGGGCGCCGCTTCGGCCGCCAACGCCGATAAAACCGACACCGATGCGTTCATTGGAACCCGCAGCAGAGGCTGGGATAATATCAAGGGCAGGAACCGCAGAGGCCGTGACCACGGCAGCTTTCAAAAAATCACGTCTGTTTGCCATTAAATCTTCTCCTGAAAATGATAGGAAGGGATGTTCTAAAAACGTCGTTTTTAGATAAAAATTACTATCTTAACAGTACTATCATAATAGAGCGGGAAGATATTGTCAAGGGGGGCCTTACAAAAATAGGGACAGCATTTCACACAACGTGGAAACACCATCCCTAAAGGTCTTGCATTTGAAACGATCTTACTTCTTCCGGCGGACGCAATAGATTCCGAACGCGCCGAAGATCAGCAGTGCCCACGTTGCGGGTTCCGGAACGGCATCCGACGCGCCGACAAGGGCCTGCACCGTGTTGCCGACGACCGCGAGATGCCAGTTTTCCGCGCTGGATTCCGACAGAATACTCGTCCAGAATGCCG
>JAFQOH010000155.1:0-11498 GCA_017403345.1 Thermoguttaceae bacterium | reverse complement strand
TCCAGCAGAATGTCCTCGGGGTCCGGGGCAGCGCCCCGGCGAAATATTTTAAGAAAAATGTACCAAAATGCAATATAAACTGTTTAGTTTACCAGCGCATGGAAATGCGGCAATGGAAGAAGAGATGAATCTCTTTATCCGGACACACCGAGTCGTCAATACCCAGAAAGTATTTGGGCATAGTGATGGCAGTGCATGCTGGCATTTTTGTATTGAATATATTGCCGAGGGGAGTCCTCCGGAAACAACACCGCGCAATGGTCGGAATAGCATCGACTATAAAGACATTCTTTCGGACGAAGAGTTTGCGATATTCGTGAGATTGCGCGATATGCGGAAGCAGATCGCGCATCGAGACGGCATTCCAGTATTCAGTGTTGCGACGAATGAGCAATTTGCACAAATGGTCCAGAACCGCTGCCGAACGATCGCAGACCTGAAGAAGATCCCTGGCCTTGGCGAAGGGAAACTGACTAAATACGGAACTTTTTTTCTTTCCATACTATCGGAGCTTTCCAATGAACCGGGCAGAGAACCTGATCGAGTCGATAGCGGCAATGGAGAATCTTTGCATCGCGTGGCGGAAGACGATCCGCGGGAAACGTGATAAGGGATCGGTCCAACAGTATCGCCGGCATTTAGATGAAAATCTTTGTATTCTTTCTTCAGACCTTCTTCACGGGACTGTGAAATGGGGACCGTATAATAAATTTACGATCCATGACCCGAAAGAACGCGTGATCAAAGTCGCGCCGCTTGCGGATCGGATCGCGTATCATGCGATATGCAATATTTGCGAGCCGATATTTGACAGATTCCAAATCTATGACAGTTACGCCTGCCGACGCGGCAAAGGCCAATTTGCAGCCTTGGAGCGAGCACAGAAATTTTCCAAATATCATTCACACTATCTGAAACTGGATGTCCGCAAGTATTTTGACAGCATACCGCATGAAATTCTTTTTTCGCGTCTTGAACGTCTTTTTTCGGACCCAGTTCTTTTGAAACTTTTTGAGTCGCTTCTTTCTTCCTATTCAGCTTCACCGGGACGCGGAATTCCGATCGGGAGCCTTACCAGTCAGTTTTTTGCGAATCACTATCTTGCGCATTTTGACCATTTTGTGAAAGAAGAGCTTCGAGTTCGCGGTTATATTCGTTACATGGACGATATGCTTTTTTTCGGCCATAGTTCCGATGAGATGAAACGGATACGGGATAAAGTGCGTGAATTTTTCTGCACGCGCCTCCATCTAGACTTGAAACCGCCGCAGCTCAATAGGACGCAAAGCGGTATTCCATTTCTTGGCCTGCGCGTTTATTGCGGAACGCTTCGCCTTTCGCATCGGGCACGGTATCGATTTCGCAGAAAAGTGCGTAAAAATATTGCTTTTTATGCGGACGGAAACTTGACAGAAGAAAAATTTCATGTTAAAATGGAGACGTTGTTTGCATTTTTGCAAAGGACATCTTCTCTCGAATTTCGACGTCGTGTCTTGAGAGAAAACGGGTTTGGTTCATAGCGGCTCGAACCGAGTCAACCGCGGTGGCAGCTGGAACAACAACGCCCAGAACTGTCGCTCCGCGAACCGGAACAGGAATACGCCGGACGATCGGAACAACAACCTTGGCTTCCGCACAGCTTGGCAATGAAGGACATTTTGCCAAACAGGACCAGATCCCTGCCATTCACGGCAAAACTTTTTTTATCTGTCATGCAGAAAGTTCAGTTTGGCAGATGTTGTATTGCCCTAATATAGCGAAAGGCAACTTCAGAAAATGAGTTTTTGGAAGCGTCTGCTAGTTTTCCTTCGTCTCGCATCGGACGATGAAATTTCATTTCCCGAGGAACTTTTGCGTGAACGTCTTCCCCTTGGTCCGAACAGTGAGAGGCTTGCGCGCTGGTATTTGGAAAATCATGCCGGCATGAAGTGCATCGGGCAAAATGTCCGCCTGCGCATCGCACACGGCCGCGGCCGCATTTCCGGTGAGCTGGATCTGATCATGGAACTTCCCGAACCGGATTCACCGATCATTTTCGTCGAGGTCCGTTCCCGTTCACGGTATTGGGACCGTTTTGGGACGCCGGTCCAGTCGGTCGACGGACGCAAACGGAGCAGGATCTGTCAAGCCGCGCGTTTTTGGCTTCAGCAAAATGATTTTCCGCTCGAACAGCGAGTACGATTTGACATCGTTTCCATCATTTGGCCTCCGGACGAGAAACCGTCACTTTGTCACCTTCCGGACGCCTTCACGTGGCAGACGATGGTCTGGCAGAAACGGAGCGTCACGTATTGGAAACGCTGAACGAGTTCCCGAGAACATAAAAAAAGGATGGATCTATGAAATTTGCGTATAGTACGAATGCGTATCGTCAGTTTTCGATTTCGGAGACGTGCCGGAGGATCGCGGAGATCGGCTTTCACGGTCTTGAACTTCTCGCGGACGTTCCGCACGCCTGGCCGGTGAGCCTCCTTCCGGAACAGAAGGCGCACATTCGCGGAGCTCTCGAGAAAAATGGTCTTGAGATCTCAAACGTGAATGCTTTCATGATGAATGCGGTCGCAGATACGCGTCAGGCGTTTTGGTATCCATCGTGGATCGAGTCTTATGGGCCGTATCGGGCTCTGCGCCGTGAGCATACGCTTCGGTGTCTTGATCTTGCGTCGGAACTTGGAGCGAAAAACATCCAGACGGAACCCGGAGGCCCGCTGGAAGAGGGAATGAGCTGGAAAGAGGGCGCCGCGCTTTTCTATGAGGAATTTATGCCGTGCGTCGAAAGGGCGGAAAAGACCGGCGTCGGACTCCTCATCGAGCCGGAACCGATGCTTTTGATCGAGACGTTCGAGCAGTACCTTGAATTCATGCAGCGGATCGATTCACCGGCGGTCGGACTCAATTTCGACATTGGGCACGCTTTTTGTGTCGGCGACGATCCGCAAACGTGGATCCCGCGGCTTGCGGAACATACGCGCCACTACCACATTGAAGACATTTCGGCGGAAAGAGTCCACCATCATTTGGTTCCCGGAGACGGCGCGATCGATTTTGTTCCCATTCTCCGCGCCATTCAGGAGACCGGCTATGACGGCTGGGTGACGGTCGAGCTTTACCCGTACCTTGACGATCCGGATGATGCCGGCGCACGCGCGCTTGCGTTCCTGAAAGGTGCGCTGACGCGGGAAAACTGAGGCAGGAGATTTGAGGTGAAGTCGGAGGGACTATGTTTTACCTGATCGGCACAGATGAAGCGGGTTACGGTCCGAATCTTGGTCCGCTTGCCGTCACGGCGACATTGTGGCGGTCGGAAGATGAGGCTTTGTGTCCGGAATCTCTTTTTGACGCACTCGCGCCGGCCGTCGTGACGCGGTACGGTAAGAAAACGGCCGGGATCCCGATCGCGGATTCCAAGAAACTCCACCGCCGCGGAACTCTTGAGCCGCTCGAAATGGGGATCTTTGCCTCTCTTCGCGTTCTGGATCCCGTGCTTGAACTGCCGCTTTCTTCCGAGTCTCTCTGCGATCTTCTCTGCGGCCCTGCGCAAATGCGTGAGCGCCGTGAGATCCCTTGGCACACATCGGAGACGGAGGAGATGCTTCCGCGGGATCTTTCTCCGGAACGTGCAGCGGATCTGGGCGAAATGTTCTCGCGGACACTGAAGGAACGCGGTATTTCTCTTCTCGGCATCCGGTCGGAGCTGGTCTTTCCGCGCCGATTCAATGAGCAGACGGAGGCCTGCGGGTCGAAGGGAGCGTTTCTTTCTGAAACGACGCTGGGGCTGGCGGTTCATTTCTGGGAGGAGATCCTTCGACAGCTTCCCGACCAGCCTTCCCAGAATGGCGATGTGCCGGAAGTGTGCGTTTTCTGTGACAAACACGGGGGACGGAATTTTTATCTTCAGCTCCTGATGGATTTTTTCCCTGATCTTCCATTCTGCGTCATCCAGGAAGGCCGTGAGGTGAGCGAGTACGTCCACTACGGCGAGCGTGCTGTGCTGCGGATCCGTTTTCAGGCGAAAGGCGAGAGTGTTTTGCCGACGGCATTGGCGTCGATGGTGAGCAAGTACCTCCGCGAAGTCTCGATGGATCGCTTCAATGCGTGGTGGCGCGAACTGATCCCGGGACTGACGCCGACGGCAGGGTATCCGGAAGACGCGCGGCGTTTTTGCGGTGAGATCGCGGAGAAAATGGAGGAACTGCGGCTGGATCGGGGCGAGTTCTGGAGAGAGCGATGATCCCGGAAACAAAAAAGCCTCGGAAAAGAGCCTCTCCCCCCCCTGTTTTTTTTCAAACTTTTGCGTATAATGGGAACACAAGTGCGCGGAAGGTCAGTGACCGGCTGTTTTCGCGTGCCGCAGAAATTCTGAATTTTTTCAGAATGACGTTTTGTTTTGAAAAGGAGACCCTCAAAATGAGAAAATCGATCCCTTCCCTTTTTGCTCTGCTTTTTGCGTGCCTCATGTCGTTCAGTACCGCGAATGCCGGTGAGCTGATCTTTGCGGAAGACGGCAGCGTCGGTTACAAAGAAAATCCGAAACAGTGGTGGAGCGAATACGTCGTTCATGATATTCGCCGTCCGATCCCGGAACGCGTGACGGTCGACCCAGCGGACCTTGATTTTGCGCCAGCCCCGCCGGATGCGAAGATCCTGTTCGACGGAACGAACCTCGATCAGTGGCGTCCGACTTCGTGGAAGATCACCGAAGATGGTCTGCTCGAATGCGTTTCCGGTGCCGTGACGACGAAAGAGGAATTTGGCGACTTCCAGCTTCATCTGGAATTCCGCGCTCCGGAAGATCTTCAGAAATATTCCTGGGGAAATCGCGGAAATAACGGCGTCCTCATTTTCGGAAGCGTTGAGATCCAGATCTTCGACAATTACTCGCAGAATACGTATCCGGACGGCTGGTGCGGCTCCGTTTACGGTCAGACCCCGCCGCTGGTCAACGCCTGCCTTCCGCCCGGAAATTGGCAGACTTACGATATTTTCTTCAAGGCTCCGAAGTATGACGAAAACGGCAAAGAGATCGAACCGGCACGCGTCACGATCATGCTCAACGGCGTGATGGTCCAGAACAGCACGGTCATCTACGGCGGCACGGGACACGGAACGCTTCCCAGCTCCTTCAACGGCCGTAAAACTGGTCCGATCGCCTTCTCCGGACACGGCTGCCCCGTCCAGTTCCGCAACGTCTGGATCCGCAGCAAATAAAATGTGCGCGATCAGATTTGCCTGAATGCAGAACGAAACTGCGGGTCCAAAAGATCCGCGGTTTTTTTTTGCGGCCGAGTTCGAATTTCGGTGATGAATGTTTAAGACCGTTGAGCTTATTGTATTTTAAAGAATGTTTTGCGCATTTTTATTTCATTCTGAGAGAAATTCGTCCCTCCCCCCTTGATATATAAATAGGAATATGGTATAATTACAGTTAATATTACTTTTTAGGTCCATCCGGGAACTGCGTACCAGTTTCACCACTGAAGACACGGAAAACTCACAGAGAAACACTGATTTTAGTATAAAAGCGGTAAAAAAACAGACTGCTCGAACGATTTTTGATTTTTTAAAATTTCATTTGCGTCTTTTTGTGTTTTCCGTGAAATTCGTGTCAGGAAAAATTTCCTTTCTTTTCAGTGTGTTTTTGCGTCTCTTCTGCCCTCTCTGCGGCGAGATCGGATCTGATCGGTACGCACTTTCCAGAAAAGCTGTTTTTAAAAGCTGTTTTTAAAGGAGTAACAGATCATGTCATTTACACTTACACTTTTGGGGGCTGCCGCTTTCGGACTCGCTTATCAGTCGGGGACACTCTTGAATGGGTGGCGGGATCGCAGATCTCGGGAAAGGATACAGAACGATTCTCAGGCGTTTCAGGGGGAACTTGAAGCCAAACGTCAGGCGTTTCAGGCCGCGCTGGCGGAAAAGAATTTCCAGCAGTCTGCCCAGCTGCAGCGGGAGATCACCGCGATGAAAGCGGCTTTTGACCGGCAGATGCAGGAAGCGCGATTTGAACATGATCTTGAAATGTGGAATATGAATCAGTTCGTGAACAACGTCTGGCCGCTTATCAATACTCCGGATGGATATGTGCATTTTCTGAAACAGAATGGTTATCCAATGTCCGTCATCATGACTGGAAAATTGGATGGGGGGATCCTCTCTTCTGCGTCGGCATTTATCAATGAGTTCTACGCGAACCACCGGCAGATCTACTACTATAATCAAGGCTGGAAGGAGAATATGCTGAAACGTCAGGGAAACGCGCAGCGAGATGCGCTCCATCAGGGACTGAACGGTCTGCCGACACTCGTTGTGATGCCGGACATTGAGAACGGGGATTTTAAACTGGATGTCGCTTTTTGGGGGTTTGGCGAATCCATGCCGCAGACGGTCTCGGTCTTCAAACGGAATTACCAGCAGATGGAAGCGGAGATCCTTCGCAATATCGCGCAGGAAAATAAAAACACTGTTTTTCCGCCGATCTCGAATCCGATGATCCTGTCCATTCAGGCGAATATCGAAACTCTGCGGCAAGAAGAGGAATATCGTCAGAATTTAAGGGCACAAGGAATGGCTGAAGAGGAGATCGAGGCCCTGTGCAACCGGTTTTTTGTCTCTGTCTACAAAAAAAACGGTCTGGAAGCCGATGTCGCAGGAGGGATCTGCCAGATCGTGGGGGCGTCGATCTCGATCATTGCGGGACAGTACGCCGACGCCTTTCTTCTTGGAACTGGCTCTGCGCCGAAACTGCCGGCTCTGATGAAGAAGTTCCCGAAATCTGTGCAGGATGAAATGGGACCGCAGCTTGTTCGATTCTACTCGGAGCTGACGGAGATGATGGATGAGCTGGAACGGCCTAAGGCGTGTGCATTTATTGCGAGTGCCTATGCGGAAGGTGATGATACGGTGAATGCTCGGCATTTCCAGAAGGCTGCACTGGAGGAATTGCAGAAGTATTACTCCAGGAAACAGCCGCTCGCGATGCCGCACTGGGATGCTATTGAGATCATCCGTAAAAATCCCCTCTTCGGCACGAGCGAATATCCGTATCTACTTGCAGAAGCGTCAAAACCCAAGGATTTGGACAAGACCGTTGGTATTCCGTTCAGCGGAAATCGCAAGGCCGGAGACCGCATGGTGAAGACCGTCAATGGCATCGAGTACGCCTTCTGCTGGTGTCCTCCGGGGTCGTTCCTGATGGGGAGTCCATCCAGCGAGCCGGACCGGGACGATGACGAAACGCAGCACAGCGTGACGCTTACGCGTGGTTTCTGGATGCTCAAGACGCAGGTGACGCAGGCGATGTGGAAGAGTGTGATGGGCACGAGTATCAGTCAGCAGCGCGACAAGATGAGTACGTCTTGGCCGTTGAGTGGCGAAGGTTCGGATTATCCGATGTACTATGTGAGCTGGGAGGAGTGCCGATCTTTTTGCGAAAAGCTGTCGGAGAAACTTGGGCTGACTGTGAGTCTTCCAACGGAGGCGCAGTGGGAGTATGCGTGCCGTGCGGGTACGACGGGCGCGTATGCTGGGGATCTTGGTGAGATGGGCTGGTACGGTTCCAACAGCGGATATGAAACTCATCCAGTAGGCCAAAAGAAGCCGAATGCGTGGGGTCTTTACGACATGCACGGTAATGTGTGGGAGTGGTGTCAGGACTGGTACGGTTCATACTCTACGTCGCCAACGAGCGACCCGACAGGCCCTTCTAGCGGCTCGAGCCGAGTCCTCCGCGGGGGCAGCTGGGGCAACAGCGCCCGGTGCTGTCGCTCCGCGTACCGGGGCAGGCTTTCGCCGGACTATCGGGACGGCATCCTTGGCTTCCGCCCAGTTTTGGCCAGTCCAGTCCCGGAGGAATAGAGCGTAGCGCGGTAGGCGTCGGCAGCGCGGAGCGAGGCGGCTTCGCCGCCAAACAAGTCCAGCAGAATGTCCTCGGGGTCCGGGGCAGCGGCCCGGCGAAAAGGATTTTTAGGAAAACCTAAATTTTTTTGTTTTTTTTGGCGGTCCCCCCCTTGCGAAAAATTTTAAATTGGGTATATTTTAGACATACCTAAAGTTAAGGGCAGACTAAAACAAAGCTGAAAAGGAGGAAAAGATGGTCCTTGCAAATGCACAAAAAGGAAATCGTCACTGCGTCAGCGAAATTCTGGCCAGTGGGGCGGTACAAGGGAAACTTGCGTCAATGGGACTTGTTCCGGGTTCCGAGGTCGAGATCCTTCAGAGTTCTCTGCACGGAGCTGCGATCGTTTTGTGCCGCGGTGCTCAGTTGGTTCTTGGACGCGGTTTGGCGCAAATGATTCAGCTGGAAGATTAGATTCCTCCCAAATGCCCTTTGCGGAAATCGTGCGGGCGTTTTTTTTGAGGAGGAGTTTTAGGCAAAACTAAAGACTTTAGTCATTGGTAAAAAAAGAGGCGTTTTAATGAAAGAATTCCAGATCGTGCTTGCGGGCAATCCGAACTGCGGAAAGTCCACGATTTTCAATCAGCTGACCGGTGCCCGTCAGCACGTGGGCAACTATCCCGGCGTGACGGTTGAGAAGAAGGAAGGAAAATGCAGGATCGGCGGCCGGACGTTCAAGGTAGTGGATCTCCCGGGTGCATACAGCATGGATGCCCATTCTGAAGATGAGGAGGCCGCCCGGCAGTATCTGCTTGAAAATCGCGATTCCGGCATGGTTCTGGTGAATGTGGTGGATGCGTGCAATCTGGAACGCAGTCTTTTTTTAACGCTTCAGCTTCGTGAACTGAACGTTCCGATGGTTTTGGTTCTGAATATGTGCGACCTGGCCCGGCAGCGGGGCATAGAATTCCGAAAGGGGGAGATTTCGGAGTGGCTCCGCTTGCCGGTCCTTGAATGTGTGGGATTCACGGGGGAAGGCGTCCGTGAGATGACGGAGAAGGTCGTTTCAGTTGTGAGTGAACTCGAAAACGGCATGGTTCCCGAAGATGTGCCCCAGTGGCTGAAAGATCTTTCCCTGAAAGGCGAACTTCCCAGGACGCTGCCGGAAGGATTTGCTTCTGAATCTGCAAGTCCTGCGCCGAAAGCAGATGCGGAGCGTTCCGAGACGGAAAATGCGGCACTGTACTATGAGGCGGTTTCCCGCATTCTTCCGCAGATGATCTCAACGGCAAAAGCCGCAGGCCCCGTGAAGACTAGTTTCCTTGACCGGCTGTTTCTCCATCGGTTCCTGGGACTGCCTCTCTTTTTCCTGATGCTGTACTTGATTTTCCAGCTGACTTTTACCGTCGGCGAGTATCCGATGGGCTGGATCGAGAGTGGGGTTGAAGCACTTTCGGAAAAAGTGGGCAGTTTCTGGGCCGAGGATCAGGAGAGTCTGCTGAAATCGCTGATTTTGGACGGCATCATTGCCGGTGTCGGCGGTGTCGTGATCTTTCTGCCGAATATCGTTCTTTTGTTTCTGGCGATCTCGATCCTTGAGGACTCCGGCTACATGGCGCGCGCTGCGGTCGTGATGGACCGGTTCATGGCGAAAGTGGGGCTGCACGGAAAGAGTTTCATTCCGATGATGGTCGGTTTTGGATGCACGGTCCCCGGCATTATGGCGACGCGCACGCTCGATAATCGGCGCGAACGTCTCGCGACGATCTTCATCCTTCCGCTGATGAGCTGCGGTGCCCGAATGCCGATCTATGCGCTCCTCATACCTGCGTTTTTCCCGCAGGCATGGCATGGAAATGTACTTTTCCTCGTTTACGTGATCGGTATTCTGCTGGCGATCCTGCTTGCGAAACTCCTGCGCGTCTCGATCCTTCGCGGTGAACCCGTCCCGTTCGTAATGGAACTTCCTGCCTGGCACGTGCCGACGCTCCGGACGGTCGGAGTCAAGACGCTGGAACGCGGATGGATCTACCTGAAGAAAGCCGGTACGATCATCCTGGGCCTTTCCATCATCCTTTGGGCCTTGGCGACCTTCCCGCAGTTCCCCAATGCCGAGGCCGAAAAGATCGCTGCGTCAACTGCGGCGGAATTGGCGAACGATCCGGAAGTCTCGGAAGACGCTGTCGCCGCGGCTCAGGAAGAACGGGTCGCTGAAGCTGCGCTTGAGTACAGCTATTCCGGCAGGATCGGGAAGGTCATTGAGCCGCTTATGACGCCGATGGGGATGGACTGGCGCGTTGGCACTGCGTTCCTCGGAGCCTTTGCGGCAAAAGAAGTCTTCGTCGCACAGATGGCCATCGTCTATCAGGGGGGCGATGTGGAAGATGAAGAAGCCGGTGAAGAAAACGTCCTGAAACTCGGTCAGAAACTGAAGACGCAGTACGCATCGGTAAACGGCGAAGTGAGCGAATCTCGCTCGATGCTCGTTGGCTGGTGCTTCCTCCTCTTCTCTCTCATTGCGGCTCCCTGCTGCGCCACTGTTGGCGTCGTCGTCCGCGAAGCCGGCTGGAAATGGGCCGTCGGTCAGTATGTCGGACTCACTGCGATCGCCTGGGGCATCTGTGTCGCGGTCTATCAGATCGGAACCATGTGCGGAATGTAATTTCAGTTTCCCAAAATTCCCCGGCAGGCGTTTGTCTGCCGGAAAACGAAACGGAGGATCTCTCATGATCGAAAAACTGATCGTCGCCCTCATCGTCCTTACTGCAGGCGTGCTGACGGTGCGTTCCTTCCTGAAAAGCATACGCTCCGGCAAATGCCCATCCTGCAAAAACTGCGCGTTCGACCGTCACGATCCCGAAAATCATTGCGGCTGCGGTCACGGCGGCTGTGGTCACGGCGGCTGCGGTCACGGCGGCTGCGGATGCCGAAAAGATTGAGATCCTCGCGCAAACGTACTCTCCTGAAAGCTTAGCGCTCGTTCGTTCGGTTTCCTCCTTGAATGAATCGTTTCCTGCATTCCTGGAATAAAAATCGGTACTTTCCCTTCAAAAATCGCGAACGGGCTGCTGAGCTTTTTTCTTTTGATCTATCTGGGATCCGGGAGTTCTGCCTAGGAAAACTTCCCATCGTCAACTGAAACTGTCTATCGCGCAGAGGCACGCCGTTCGCGCCATAAAGCCTCACTGCGTTCGCCGCCTCCGCACGAAAAACAGAACGTCAAATCGTTACTTCACCTCGAATTTCTTCCCATTCTCCTTCGCATACCGTTCCGCCTCCGACCCCGCCTTCCCGTAGATCACCAGATCTTCAGGGCACCAGTTGAACGCTTCATCTCCAATGCTCGTCACGCTGTTGGGGATCGTCACCGACGTGAGGCTGGAGCAGCCCTTGAACGCGCCCTCTCCAATGCTCGTCACGCTGTTGGGGATCGTCACCGACGTGAGGCTGGAGCAGCCACTGAACGCGTAATCTCCAATGCTCGTCACGCTGTTGGGGATCGTCACCGACGTGAGGCTCTTGCACCCGAAGAACGCGTCATTTCCAATGCTCGTCACGCTGTCGGGGATCGTCACCGACGTGAGCCTCCTGCCCTCGCTGAACGCTGCATTTCCAATGCTCGTCACGCCGTCGGGGAGCGTCACCGACGTGAGGCTCTCGCCGC
>JAFQOH010000154.1:0-3433 GCA_017403345.1 Thermoguttaceae bacterium | reverse complement strand
GTCGAGAATGGAGATTCCCGTTCCGGTCTCCTCCAGGTCAATGATTTCGTCCTGCATTCTTTTGAGCTGTTCCTTACGGTATTCCAGATCGCCTTTTTCCTCCGGTTCGATGGGGTTATCGTCGCCCGTTGAAGTCATGACGCTGACCTTCATTCTCGCTTCGACACGCTCTTTGAGTTTGATGTAGTCATCGAGCGTCACGTCGGGCCAGAAATTGACGAGCTGGATGACTTCATTCGTGCTTCCGATACGGTCGATACGTCCAAAACGCTGGATAATTCGTACGGGATTCCAGTGGATGTCGTAATTGACGAGCCAATCGCAGTCCTGGAGGTTCTGGCCCTCTGAAATGCAGTCGGTGGCAATGAGGATGTCGATTTCGGGGCGATCCTTTCCGCCGCCCTTGCTGCGCGGAGAGAAACAGGTAAGAAGTGTATTCAGGTCGCGCTTTATACCGTGTACCGTCGTGGTTCCATCTTTCGAGCCGGTTATGAGTGCGGTCTCCAGGCCGAACTCCTCTTTCATGAATTGGCTGATGTGTTCGTAGAGATACTCGGCAGTATCGGCAAAAGCGGAGAAAAGGATCATTTTCCGGTTATTTTCGTTGATCGGATTTTTGATTTTTTCTGCCATGAGCTTTCTCAACGCATCGAGCTTTTCGTCGTACTGCGGCGTAATCGGTTCAATACTTTTCAGGAGGATATCGAGTGTCCTGATGTCGCTTTTCAGATCCTCACGCCAGGTTACCCAATCCATGTCAATCAGACGGATTGGGAGCCGCTTTCCGACGGTTTCGTCGGCAAAGTATTTATCATCAAAATCGAGCTCCCCCGGCATTTCATAGTCGGTTACCTGAAATTCGAGGCGGTCCTTTTCAAACTGATCGATCCTTTGAATCATTTTGGAAATGAAGGATTGGATTCTCTGGAGCGTCAAACGGAAGGAGTGAACGGAACTTTCGAGCCGCTTGAGAAGATTGTTGTACATAAGACGCTTGATTCCCTGCTCACGTCCCTTCTGAGTGATACCCTTCCCGTGGTCAAGCACAGCAGCGTACTCATCCCACTTGCTCGGGTGAATAAAAGAAGTCGGCGTGTAGGCGTGGAGGTTTAGACTGACGATCATTGTGTAAATCTGATTGTAGTCCGGACACTGTGAGAGACTGGTAAGCGAGGGGCGAAGCGTGAGCGGTTTGAGGCGGGTTGGGAAACGTCCGATCGCTTCCGCGTCATAGTAACGCATAATGTGTTTGCGGGAACGGGCAATCGTTACGCTGTCCAGAAGTTCGAAAAAGTCGAAATCGAGCTTTTGAAGAAGGGCCTCGGTGGTTCTTTCCTCGGACGGCAGCTTGCTCCAGGCGTTGAAAGCGGCCTGTGCCTGTCGGAAGATCTCGTCGATGCCTTTTTCGGTGTTGAGGAGATCGTTGATATTTTCCGTCTTGCCTTCATAGGCCAAGGCAAGCTGGTTTTTTAAATCAAGAAACTGATTGTTTACCGGCGTTGCCGAGAGCATCAGTACTTTCGTTTTCACGCCGGAGCGGATCACACGGTCCATCAGGCGGCTGTAGCGGTTTTCTTTTGTGTTTTTGTGGGTACCGATGCCGTTGCGGAAATTATGCGATTCGTCGATCACTACCAGATCATAGTTTCCCCAGTTCCAGTATTCGAGGTCTTTACCGTTGGATTTTCCGGAGTCCCTGCCTAGGTCGGTGTGGAAAAAGACGTCATATCGAAAACGGTCCTCGCTGATAGGATTGTTGGTGAGATTGTTCCTGTAGAAATTCCAGTTCTCAGCTAATTTTTTCGGACAGAGAACGAGAACGCGCTGATTGCGGCTTTCGTAGTATTTTATCACCGCAAGCGCACTGAACGTTTTTCCGAGACCAACACTGTCCGCGAGAATGCAGCCGTTGTATTTCTCGAGCTTACTGATGATTGAGAGGACCGCGTCGCGCTGGAAATCATAGAGAAGGTTCCAGATCGCGCTTTTTTTGAAGCCGGTCGCCTCGTTTGGAAGGATATCCTCGGAGATGTCTTTGAGGAATTCGCTGAAAACATGGTAAAGCGTCATGAAATAGATAAAATCTGGCGCGTTCTCCTGATACGCGTCGGAAATGTGCTCGATGACGGCCTGTGTGACGTCTTCCATCGTCTCTTTCTGGTTCCAGAGTTGCTCGAAAAGGTGGAGATAGTTTTCGGAATGTGGGGAGTCAAGCCGGTTTACCCAGTTAACGATCGCGTTGCCGCGTTCACTCCCAAGGCCTTCCGGAGTGAAACCGTTTAGTGGTGCGTAGGCTGTCAGACCGTCGTCGTTACCGACTGTCATGAAGGATGTGCAGCTCTGATTCGTTCGATTCGACTTGAACCGTGCCTTCTTCCGGATCCATTCAGCACACTCGCGCGCGACGGCTCGCTGTGTCATTTCATTCCGCAGACGTATCTCAAACTCGGTGCCATAAAGACTCTTTTCCCGATTCTGGCGCGGAATGTAGAATTCACGTTTCAGTTCTTCGTTTTTCTCACGTACAAAAGTAGGAGATGTGAAGATAAAACGGAATTCATCTACATCTTTCAATTGTTTTCGTAATACCTCAAAGGCGTATATTGAGAAACTTTCCGCCGCGGCTGATACTCGGCTTTTTCGGCGAATGGTCTCTTTCAGGTCGTCGCACAGGAGGTCGTTTAGGTTATCAAAAACTTTCATGGTAAACTTCTCTTTATTCTCTATTTAATGGTTTTCGAAATGTACTTTACCCCGATTTTAACTGAAAATAAAAATAATTCAAGTGCTTTCCTGCGAAAGGAGTCTGGTTTTCTAAATTACTTTCACCGCGGTATCGGGGGAGTAGTATTTGAGTATCTCGAAAAGGTTGATTTTTTCCGGGCTGCCTGAGAAGCAGGAGTCGCGGAAGACGACGCGCAGTGGTTTGCGTTTGCCGATCTCATGAATGACGGATTCCGGTATGTCGGGAGAGAAACACGCAATCAGGGCCGGCTGTTCGCCGGTGTCGTCGTAGGTGTGGACCGTGACGCCGTCGATCTGCTCGGAAAAATACGGTTGTGAAAGCTCAAGTCCCCAATCGATCAGACACCCGAACAAAAGATCCAGCTCCGTCCTGTCCGGCTTGATATTTGAGATCAGCCCTAAAAGATCCTCCTGCGTCAGTTCGTCTGCGGAATAGTAAACGTCCTCCATGTTCGTCTCGTCGAGTTTCAGGACACGGAAACCGATGTCAAGCCCCTGCGTTAAGAGCGGATTTTCTTCTTTTAGCTTCGCGCCAGCTCTGCGAATGCGTTCCTTTCCGATCTCGCAAATATTCTCGTATCCCGCCTTTCTTGCCTCCGACCCTTCCGCTGTCGACTCAGGCAGCTGGACCATGATGTAACGTATTTGTGGAGATATTGTGCAATAATCTTCCTCTCCTCTCCTCTCC
>JAFQOH010000153.1:0-30910 GCA_017403345.1 Thermoguttaceae bacterium | reverse complement strand
TTTCCGCTTCCGTTTCCGCTTCCGTTTCCGTTTCCGCTTCCGCTTCCGCTTCCGTTTCCGCTTCCGTTTCCGTTTCCGCTTCCGTTTCCGTTTCCGCTTCCGTTTCCGCTTCCATTTCCGCTTCCATTTCCGCTTCCATTTCCATTTCCGCTTCCGTTTCCGCTTCCATTTCCATTTCCGCTTCCGCTTCCGTTTCCATTTCCGCTTCCGTTTCCGTTTTCGCTTCCGTTTCCGCTTCCGCTTCCATTTCCGCTTTCATCGCCGTTTGGAGAAACTCCAACTCCATTTCCCCAAACTTCCGTCCCCTTCTCAGGAGCGTCTGTCCCATCGGCAGGATCTCCAGAAACGCCAGAAGT
Source organism: Thermoguttaceae bacterium (assembly GCA_017403345.1). GTDB lineage: Bacteria > Planctomycetota > Planctomycetia > Pirellulales > Thermoguttaceae > RGIG3701. The sequence goes on along the minus strand of JAFQOH010000153.1, from coordinate 30,554 downwards.
TCCCGTTCCATTCCCGGAAACATCCCCACCGCCAGCCGAAGTTCGTGAAACTGGCTTCAGCGTAAGAGAGCGTTCTTCATTCCCGGACCTGCCTGCAGACGCTCCTGAAGAGATCTGAACAGAAAGCCCTGAAAGATCCATTTCAGGAACTAGAAATCGCAATTGACTCAAACTCTCATACGAGGCAACATAATCAAACGTCTGCGAAACACGATACTGCTGTCGATAAAGCTCGACCTGAGACCGCTGCTTGACCTGTACATGTCGTTCGTGGACCTTAAGATCCGCAACAAAAAGAGCATCATCTCCTTCGCTTCGATACTGAAGGATCGACGATGCACTCGCAGCCTGACGTACCTTCGCAAGCGGAAGCGGCTGACGCACCAGTCGGCGGCATTCACGTAAAACCGGATCCACCGTCAGGTTGGAAGCGGAAAGGATACACAGTTCCGCCGGAGTATTCGTAAACACGATCCGGGACATTCCGTCATCCAATTTCTGCGGGAGCTGGAAAGAAAAGCGTCCACCATTCTCCGAGATCGTCCTCTCTGCACGAAATGTCAACGTTAAATGATTCCCCGTCGGCTGACTGAACGGGATAGAAATGTGCGTACCCTTTCGCTCTGCCGGCGACAGGTCATTGATCCGGTCTGCCGCGATCAAATTTTCCGGACCGCTGGAAATAAACTGCCAATCTTTCAGATCCACGTCGATCCATGAGATCTTTCCGCCGCGGATCGTACAGTTCCAAACCGCTTCAAGGACCAATCGATTCCGACTCACCGAAACTACGTACTTCGGCTCAATATTCACCCGGATCGTCTGCTCCACGATTCGAGTCCAAAGCGGCGTCGGCTGCGAATCGTACTCAAAAACGCCATCCCAAAGAAGTCCATTTCCCCCCTCTCCACTCCAGTGCGGAGAAGAACTGGCAAGCGTACTCTCCACCCCATTTTTTCCAGCTCCATCCCGCTCTTCCGAAGAATTTCCATTCTTTCGCGGAATGTACGGAGTCACGCTGGAAGTGCCGCCATTCCGATTTTCCAATGGAGAAACGCCGGCTGACGTACCTGCTCCAGAGCCAGTACTCAAAGCAGCCTCATTTTTGGGGTGACCAGCCGGAACTTCCGGAGACGCTGTCCCCAAAAGCTCTTCGAGTGTTCCGTCATTCTGCTCGGCATTCGGAGCCGGACCGGAGGGACTTGCTGTTTCCTGCACTGGATCTGCCGCTGAACGTGCAACAGGACCATTTGCAGGACCATTTGCAGGACCATTTGCAGGACCATTTACAGGACGGTCTGCCGTGATGCCAGCTGCACCTTCCGTACTGCTCACGGAAGTGGAGAAAGCACCCTCCAAACGCCCCGTCTGTTCCCACGCGGAAGCACTCCGGTTCTCGATATGCCGTACGGGTTCCCAAAGTTCCAGCGGAACAGGAAGCTCTTCAAGACGCTGCATCCCCGCACCGGGGGTCCAGTTTGCATATTTTCCGGACATCGTTTTGATGGCATAATGTCCCCACTGACGAACGGCTCCCGGAACCTCAAAGCCGGCCATATCAAACCATTCCGTTGGCGCATTCTCACCGGAAAGCGGCACTTTCGCATGAATATCGACCCGCAAATGCCCCGTCGAACGCGCCTTGAGCGTCACTTCGACCAACGGAGCCTGCGTACTGACCGGCGGCTCACCAGGAACCGTCTCGGCTCTCGACGAAACTCCGCTCCTCTCCTGAACATAAGAGATCGAGTAGTCTGCCGTATTTTGGGAAATCAGTTCCGCATTCTTCGGAAGACGGACTCGAAAAGAACTTACGTCCGCATTCTTGCGAAGGACTTTCAAACGTGCATCATATGTGATCGCGTCTTTACCGATCACTGCAAGGATCAGTCCCTCTGCTTCCAAAATGTCCGGAGTCTCCACTTTCTCCACCGGTGAAACACTCCACGACATCCAAAACTCTCCTCCCATCCGGATCGCAGAAACGTACGTTCGTCCCCAAACCTCTTCTCTCCGCGACCGGTCTCTCAACGCTGCCGTTTGCGTGCCTCCCGTCCCAGTTCCACCCTGTGCCTGTGTACGCGCACTAGACGGAGATTCCGGAACAAAATATGGAGACTGAAGTGCTGTTCCGCCCGTCATTGAGACCAAAAGACGTTTCGATTCATCCTCTCGCTGCGGGATCCCGATCTTCAGCTCTGACATCGTTGCGTAGGGGACTTGGACCTGCAATCGATTCTCACCCGAAAGCGAACGCGTGTACGGAACAAGAAACGTCAATTCGATCTCATGGATCCCTTTCCCCATCACCCATGCCGTAAAGCCCATTTTGGGTGAAAATTCGACCCACACATGACCTGGACCGCGGTACTGCCGAGCCACCGGAACATGAGAGCGCATTTCTTCAGCGGCTGCCGAATAAAAATCGGTTCCATCGTTTTTCGGAATGGGATCTGACGCCTCGGCGTTTCTGCCGGTCTCTGTGCCTTCTGATACCGACTCCGAAGCCTCACCCGACGCCGCACTGCTGCTCTGCGATGCCGTTGGCTCTTCTCCCGAAACACCAGCGTCCGAATCCTCACCAGCGTCCGAAGCCTCACCAGCGTCCGAAGCCTCACCAGCGTCCGAGTTCTCACCAGCGTCCGAATCCTCACCAGCGTCCGAATCCTCACCAGCGTCCGAATCCTCACCAGCATCCGAGTTCTCACCAGCGTCCGAGTTCTCACCAGCGTCCGAGTTCTCACCAGCGTCCGAAGCCTCACCAGCATCCGAGTTCTCACCAGCGTCCGATTTTACGGAAGCAGCAGAAGAAACAGGCCCCCCATTTTTTCGCCCAAGCTCTTCCGCATTTCCTAAAAGGATCCCTTCATCAAAACGAAGCGGAACAGCAATGGCGGTATCCTTGAAGGTTTCGATCTGAAAACGGACTTTCATCCGGACGGCATCCTGTTCAACCTCGCCATTGGCCAACACCGAATGAAAAATAAAATCCGGAAAAAGCGTCTTTCCATTCGATTTCGCCTCTCCCGGGATGGAACGCAGCATCTTGTCCATAAACTCCAGCGGGATCCCAGGTACCGCAACCAAACGTCCCTTTTGATTCAAAAGGTAAAGAGAGATCCCTTCATTCGGATTTCCACCGGAGAAATATTCCTCCATACGTCCTTCTGACTGCAGCATTTGGTAAAAGTTTTGAGGCGAGACAGGAACATCAGACCGCGGAGAAACAGGATCCGTCCTTCCATTTCCTGTCGGCGGTACTGCCTGGTCCTGAACGTTCGCCGAAGAAGAATCATGTGCGTTCTGCTCTGAAACAGCCCCCGCCCCCTGCGAATAAACAGGAAGAGAATGAATGCCCCCCAAAAAGGAAACACAGACATAAAAGATCCCCGCAAGAAAAAGCATCTTCCCAACGCTTCTTCCGGCAGATCTGAAATTCCGCTTAACGAGTGACCTATTTTGCTGCCGTTTCATCGTAATGCCCCTGAAAAAAATAAAATCCAGTTTTTGCGTCCTAAAAAAACTTTTTCGTCCTGAATAAAAATCCATCAAAATAAAAAATTTTCGTCCTAAACGACACAGTGTCTTTCGAACGTTTTCAAAATTTCGAAAGACAAAATGAAATCAAAAGCCAGATCCTGGAAAAATTCCCCAAAATCTCCATTCGGAAGACCTGACGATCTCATAGACGCGCAAACCTTCACTTCTCAGCGCATCTATTTCGTCGGTACAGACGTTTAATTTCTTTATCTTCACTCTATTATACCCTAAATTAACAAAAAAGGGAATTGGGGGAGATGGAAACTTTTTATCTTTTGAACAAAATTTTAATAATTAAACCGGTTTTGATGATTTTTCAGCCTGTATTTGTCGATAGTTTAAAAATGGATAGTAGTCTGATCGTCCTGACCCTTTTGGATCTTCCGATCAGATGAGAAGAAATTGAACTTTCCGGACCTGTGCAGATCCGGATCTTTACTTGAACGTAAACTGGATGGAAAAATGCAATCGATAGTACTTTCGTGGATGATGATGCTTGGAATGCTCCATGGAGCAGGCACCAATTTCCCGGTCGACATGTTTCAGACGACGTCACACAATTTCGGCACAGTCGTCAAAGGGACCAAAACCGAATTTGATTTTGAGTTCACCAATATTTTTGTCGAAGACGTCGTCATCGAGTCCGTCACCTCCTCCTGCCAGTGCACGACGCCCTCATTTGGTCCCCGCGGTCCCATCAAAACCGGACAGAAGGGGAAGATCCACATCAGCGTCAACACACAGAACTTCACCGGAACCAAAAATGCGACGATCACCGTGCGTTTCGCCCGTCCGTACCGTACCGAGATGCAGCTGCACTCCTACGTCTACATACGAAACGACGTCACGGTAAACCCCGGCATCGTTTACTTTGGTTCTGTAGACCCCAAAACCAACCCTGCGGTATCTGTGAATATCAACAGCGTCAATCAGGGCTGGCAGATCCGCGACGTTCAGAGCGAATGCAAATTCCTAAGTGTTGAACTGAAAAAGCATCCCAACTATTCCTCGTTCTACACGATGGTGGTCCGACTGAAGGAAAATGCACCTCCGGGACCGTTTTCAGAAATTCTGGAAGTGATCACGAACGACTACGATCCGCGCTCTCAAAGAGTTCCCGTCCGCGTTCAGGGGCGTGTGAAACAGACACTCAGTGCAAGTCCGTCGCCGCTCGCGTTCAATATCGTAGAGGAAGGCGCATCGGTCGAAAAAACGCTCGTCATTCAGGGCGCAGAACCATTTAAGATCACCGACATCACGTCTGAAAGCCGTAATATCGCAGCCTCCATCCAACGGGACGCCCGAAAGATCCACCCGATCAAACTCACTTACCACGGAAACGAAGTCGGAGATTTCACTGGCGAGATCACTGTATTTACCGACTTGGAAGGCAGAATGAGCACACAGGTCCAATTCAGCGGAAGAGTCACTCCGGCTCCTGAACCGACTCCTGAACCGACTCCTGAACCGACTCCTGAACCGACTCCTGAACCGACTCCTGAACCGACTCCTGAACCGACTCCTGAACCGACTCCTGAACCGGCTCCCGAACCGGCTCCTGCGGGAGTATCTGAAGGACCGGAAGAAATACTTCCTGAAGCCGCTCCTGAAGTAACTCCTGAAGCAGCGGTTCCAGAGGCAGATGTGCTCCCCGATAGTGAACCACCTTTTGACGAGGAGGCCAAAGAAAACGAAGCTCCAGCCGATGCCGAAATGACACAGAAAACGGACGCCGAACTCGGACTTGCCCCGCTCCCAGTCCCAGAAGAAACCGATGGGCCGGAAACACACGATGGGCTTGGGGAAATGCCGATTGAAGATCCGGCCGTCCCTAAAGATGACGAAGTTCTCGATTTTGGAGCAGCCCAGCCAGAAGAAAAAGACGTGAAAGATGAAGGCCCCCTCGACTCCGACAGCGTCGAACTTTTGGATCTTCCGGAATTGGAAAATGCAGAAGCAGCTGCACCGGCAGACGGCTCCGCTCCTGCGGATGAACGGAACGTCAGTCAGGAATCAGCCCCTGCGGCAGACTCACAAGAAAGCGATGCACCGCTCAGCCTCGACGAAATGATCGACGATACCGTCCCGAATGAAGAGGCAGAGACAGACTCGGCAGCTCCCATCGAAAATGGCCTCGGGATAGACATTCCCGAAAATGAGGCAGATCCACAGGAAGAAATTCCTGCACTCCCGGCGCTTGACGAACAGAACGCGGATGCCGCTGTGCAGAACAAAGAGGCTCAAGAGGCTCTCCCGCTCGACCTTGATGACAGTCTTGAGGGACTTGACGGGCTTGAAGATACCGACGCACAGGAATCAGCAGGACCTGAGGCTGGCGAAGAGAAACTTCCGGAACTTCCGGAGGAAAAGTCTCCGATGCAGGAAACTGAAAATGTTCCGGATCAGCCGCTGCCGATCGACGGTCTGGATGAACTTCCGGACGAAGGCCCCGCAGATACTGAAAATGCGGCAGACTCTGAAAATGCGGACAAACCGGAAAATCCGGAAGAGCCAGCCCGGCAAGTAGAGGAAGAGAAGATCCCTGCCGATGAAGAGGAAATGCCGGCGCCCCAAGATCCAGCTCCTGTCCAGGAAGCAGAAGATGCCCCGCCCCGCCCCGCCGAAGAGTTGGACGACCTTGAATCACTCTTCCAGGAATCAGAAGAACTGGCTCCGGAAACAGCACCCGGCACATCGGAAACGACCGAAGCCCGGCCAAATGAAAGCGTTCAGCCGATCGGCAGAAACCTCCTGAAACGTAAGATCTAGATCCGTTTTCCAGGCTCACGTTTTCGCCAAAAAAAGACGTGAGCCTGACTTTTTCCATTTCACCATTTCCTTTCACCGTAAAATCATGTTAAATCTTACCAAAAGCCAAAAAGCATTTTCCGAAGCCGTTGAACTCCTTCCCGGAGGTGTGAACAGCCCAGCACGCGCATTTGGCGCAGTCGGCGGAAATCCCATTTTCATCGAAAGTGCGGAAGGTGCGCATCTGACCGACGTTGACGGGAACCGCTACATCGACTACGTTGGTTCTTGGGGCCCCATGATCCTCGGTCACGGCCACCCAAAAGTCCTCGCAGCACTCGAAAAGGTCCTCCATACCGGAACGAGTTTCGGAGCGCCGACCGTCTTGGAATCGCGTCTCGCACGCTTAGTCATCGATGCCGTCAGTTCGGTCGAAATGGTCCGTTTCGTAAACTCCGGAACGGAAGCGACGATGAGTGCCATCCGCCTTGCCCGCGGAGCCACTGGACGCGACAAGATCGTGAAATTTGCCGGAAACTACCACGGCCACGCCGATTCTCTCCTCGTCGCAGCCGGCTCAGCTGCCGCGACGTTCAGCGTTCCAAATTCTCCCGGCGTCACGGAAGGAACTTCCCGCGACACGATCGTCCTGCAGTACAATGACGCAGACGGACTCCTCGAAATGTTCTCCCGCTGCGGCTCCGAGATCGCGTGCGTCATCTTTGAACCCGTCGTCGGAAACATGGGATGCGTGCGCATGACCAAAGAATTCTGCGAAGCTTTGATGCGTGTCCGCGAGGAGTACGGAACGCTCCTGATCTGCGACGAAGTCATGACGGGCTTCCGTGTCGCTTATGCCGGTGCCCAGTCGATCCTTGGCCTCCGCCCGGACCTCACGACCTTTGGAAAGATCATCGGCGGCGGACTTCCCGTCGGTGCGTACGGCGGACGGAAGGAGATCATGCAGAACGTTCTCCCGGCAGGAAAAGTCTACCAAGCAGGAACTCTCAGCGGCAATCCGCTCGCCATGACCGCGGGGATCGCGACGCTTGAAACGCTCCGTGAAACGGATCCGTACGCATATCTTGAAAAAATCAGCTCCCAGCTTGAAAATGGGATCTTGGCGGCCGCCAAAAAGCACGGCATCCCGCTTTGCGCCAACCGTGTCGGCGCGATGCTCACGTTCTTCTTCCAGAATGGTCCCGTGACTGACTGGAATTCCGCGGCGAAGTCGGACACGCAGCGTTTCGCGAAGTATTTCTGGAAAATGATCCATCAAGGCATCTACTTCCCGTGCAGTCAGTTCGAGGCAATGTTCCTCTCTGCGGCCCACACGGAAGAAGAGATCGCCTACACGATCGACGCAGCAGGCAAAGCGTTTGCCGAACTGGCGCAGGAAGCATAGTTCCTCAGCCAAAACCTAGAGAGACCGTTCCATATCCGGGCGGTCTCTTTTCATTGGACGCACTAAAATTGCAAAAGGACTCAAAATCGTTTAAAATTCAGCGATTTCCCTCTTGAAATTTTCTTGATTTTTGCTAAAATCAAAACATATCGCCTTTTTCAAATTTTCCCTTTTTAATGAAAACAAACCCAATGAGTAGCGTTTCCCCCCTCCTTGAATTTTGACACAGAAAACAGCAGTCAGAATTCACTGGACACCCTGCTTCCAGAGATCGTCAACTACGACATGACGCAATTTGCCCAGCTTCGTGCAGGCTATGATTTTGGTCCCTACCAGAATTACCGTCTGATCCGAAAACTTGGCGAAGGCGGCATGGGGCAGACCTGGCTGGCCAATGAAATGGTCAACGGAAAAGTCAGTCAGCAGGTCGTGCTTAAACTTTTGAGCCGCGAACTGCGCGGAAACGCCGAGGCGCTTCGTGAAGTTCAGCGTGTCTTCGACCTCACGAAAAACCTGAATCACTCGAATATCTGCCCGCTTCTCGGACGTTACTCAGATCCGTACTATGGCGACTTTCTCGTCATGAAATACGCAGACGGCGGAACGCTTGCCGACAGATTCAAGCATCGTCCGAACCAGGACTGCGGTCTGACGGCAGAAAACATCGTAAAGATCCTTCGTCCTATCGCGTTCGCTCTGGATCACGCGCACAAGATGGGGATACTCCATCGGGATGTCAAGCCGCAGAACATCATGTTCATCAAATCCCGAAAAATGTGGACTCCGGTACTCATCGACTTTGGGATCGCCGCGCGCATTCGTCCGGAAAATGCCGGAAGCACGACCATGACATACAGTCGAACCGACACGATGGCGCACTCGACCTCAGGCACGCCGCTGTATATGGCGCCGGAACAGATGAAGGGCGAAAAACAGGACGGTCGCGCGGACCAATATGCTTTGGCGATGATCGTTTTTGAACTCCTGAACGGAAAACTCCCCTTCGCGGGCAAGAACGTCATCCAGATCACGATGGAAAAGACCACGCTTCGGCCCGAAAATCCCAATTTTCCCATACACGTCAATGCGGCTCTCACGAAAGCTCTTTCCACAGAGCCGAAAAACAGATTCTCCACCTGTACCGAGTTCATCGACGCGCTGGTCACTCCTCTGAAACCGATCCCGGTCTCGGATCAAAAGAAAAAGATCTCGAAGGCCTCGATGGATCAACTCATCCAAATACTGGCAAGATCTTTCCGCACGCTCCAGACCCAGGTACAGGAAAGACCCTACCATTGGGCGGGTGCCGGAGGGGTGTTCTTCCTGCTTGTCTGTCTCTGTCTCTTCATGAGCGGAGACGGGGAAACTCCTGAGATCAGCACTCCCGCTCCCCTTCCGCCTATTTCTGTCAATGAGCCGAAGGAGACTCCGAAAGAGCCGGAGATCGTACGCAAAGCCGGAGAGAAAATGGTCAAGCTCATCGGCGGGCGCGAATACACGTTCCGTTGGTGTCCGCCGGGCAAATTCCAGATGGGAAGCCTCGATGTCGAGATCGGAAGAGACAGCGACGAAGGCCCCCGGCACAAAGTCGTCATCGAGAAGGGGTTCTGGATCCTCGATACGGAGGTCACGCAGGCTCTCTGGGAATCCGTCATGGGGAAGACCCAGCAGGAACAGTCCGGAGAACGCGGAGTCAACGGTGTCGGCGAGAATTTGCCGGTCTACCACGTCAATTGGGACGACTGCCGGCAGTTCTGTCTGAAACTCTCCAAATTCATCAACGAAAACGTCTCGCTCCCCACCGAGGCGCAGTGGGAGTACGCCTGCCGGGCCGGAACGCCGGACCCTTTTGCCGGATTTGTCGATTCCATGGCGATCTACGGTCTGGATCACACGAAAGACAAACCGTACACCGTCGCGATGAAAGCTCCGAACGACTGGGGACTCTACGACATGCACGGCAACGTGTGGGAGTGGTGTGCCGACTGGTATTCCCCAAATTACGAAAACGCAAACTCCGGCGAAAAGTCCGACCGTACCTGCCGCGGAGGGGGTTGGTACGACAGCATGGCCTACTGCCGTTCTGCGTCGAGACACAGTCACTGGCCCGGCGCCAGAGAGAACAATCTCGGTTTCCGTGTCGTGCTTACCGCAGAGCCTGACCCGGAAATGCAGTACCTTTCTCCGCTGGAAAGCGCATTGAGAGGGAAATTCGAGTACACGCTCACAGAAACAGCCTGCGAGATCACGAAATACATCGGTTCCGTCCCGGATGTCCAGATCCCCGAAGGCGTGACCCGGATCGGAAATGACGCATTCCGTAACTGCACCGTCCTCCGCACTGTCACCATCCCGGATTCCGTCACGAGCATCGGAACGTACGCATTCAGCGACTGCACGAACCTCACCTCCGTAAAACTCCCCGGAAACCTGAAAGCCATCGAAAAAGACACGTTCCACAACTGCATCGCCCTCACCGACATCGAGATCCCCAACAGCGTCGAAAGCCTCGGAGAAGGCGCGTTTTCCCACTGTCGCACTCTGGAAAAACTCCACATTCCGGATGGTGTGAAGAGTATTGGAGGATATTGCTTTTCTGGATGTAAAAAACTGCAGGAAATTCATATTCCGGACAGTGTGAAGAGTATTGGCGATCTTTGTTTTTGGAACTGTCATCAATTGCAGACAGTTACATTACCTAAGGATTTACAAAAGTTGGCTTGGCAATTATTCAATGCCTGCTATAAACTCAAAACCGTCCAGTTGCCAAACAAACTCACGACGATTCACGCTCAGGCTTTTGCTTGGAGCAGCATTTCCTCCCTAAAAATTCCGGAAGGAGTGACCCGTATTGAAAATGAGGCATTTTTCGATGCGGGTTCCCTTACGTCTCTCACTCTCCCGGATAGTCTGGAATTCATTGGAGACAATGTATTTGTGGGATGCGGAAATCTGAAAGAGATCCATATCTCCAAAAATCATCCTCATTTTAAACTGGTAGACGGCGTACTGTTTTCCAAAGATGGCAAGAGACTGATCTTATGCCCTCGAAACAAGACCGGAGAATACAAGATCCCGCAGGGAACCGTTGAGATTGACCATGCGGCTTTTAATCAATGCCGTTCCATTACTTCGATAATGATTCCTGAAACAGTTTCTGAATTTCCTGGAGGCAACGAACCATTCTGCGCATGTTCCCAACTCAGTGAGATCATTGTTGAAGAGGGAAACCCGCATTACGAGTCGATCGATGGAGTCCTTTTTGCGCGAAAAGAAAAAAAACTCATTCAATACCCATGCGCCAAAGCCGAAGACTACAAAGTTCCGGAAGGTACCGTTATGATCGGAGGAGGAGCTTTCGCTTGGAGCTGCGTAAACTCCATTATCATCCCGGAAGGTGTAAAACTGATCGGAACAGCTGCTATTCTTAATTGCCGTAACCTGACATATATTCGCCTTCCCGCGAGTCTGGAAGAAATTGAAAAAAATACACTCAGCGCAGGAAACAATCCGGGAAATCCTAAACTGACGATAATCGACCTTGCAAAAGACAATCCGCATTTCAAGAGCGTGGACGGTGTCCTATTCACGGCAGACGGAAAAACACTCATCCGCTGTCCTGCGAACAAATCAGGCAAGTATGTCGTCCCCAACGGAGTGACTCATATCGCTGGAAACGCTTTTTCCAATACCAGGATTACCTCCATCACCTTTCCGGAAGGATGCAAGTCTATCGGCTTGGGTACATTTGAATACAACGGGCAACTCACCGAGGCACATATTCCGGCAAGTATGACAGAAATCGGCGGCTGGTGTTTTTGCCATTGCGGAGCCAATCTTACGATCTACGCCCCGAAGGGGTCCAAGGCGGAAGAATACGCCAAAAGCAATGGGCACAAATTCCAGGCGGTCAAGGAGTAAACCTCCTTTGGAGTGCGGACCACCCCGCCCCTGCGCGCATTCACAGCTTTTACTTCCGGCAAATGCGTGTCGCGCAGTATCGCCAAATATCAAAACTGCAAAGGTCATTTTAGTGACCTTTGCAGCGCTCCATAATAGATCTCCAATCAGACTCTTTCCAGCATCTCGTTCATTCTTTCAAGTTGCCGTACGAGGCGCGTAGAGCATTTAACAGGATGATTCTGCATGAAAATGTACTCGAGCCACCGTATCGCAGTGGTGAGGGCCGTGCTTTTTCGAAAGACCTGGAGAGCAGCCAGTTCCTCACGCTGAAGGGGACGGAGCGACTGGTATGCCGAAAGCCCCACGAGCCAGTGAACAGCACGCGACTCCGTAAGGGTATTGAGCAGACGAGCGACGTCAACGGTCGGGGAATCGATCCCAGCAGACCCAAAATCAATGAAACCGTTGAAATTCTGACGGTCAAAGTACAGATGAGCAGCATGCAAGTCGTGAATGCACGGAAGAAGCGGAAGCGCAAGATTGCTCATGCGCACCACCTGTGCGAGCACGGCATACCGCTGCTTTCGGATCGTGCGAAGGAGATTGGAGGCAGCAAACTGCAAACGGCTCTCAAAACGCAGTTTCAGCGGACACGGTATCGTGACGGCATTTCCGATCTGCCAACGATCCACACCTGCCGGCCCCTCGGAATCAGAAAGCCCGGAAATAAAACGCACACTTTGAAAATCTGCGCAGCAATCTTTCTTCGGCTCGCAAATCGCGGCTTCCAAACGATCCAAGAGCGAGTCCGTCCACTTTAAAAGAATGCGTTCATGCTCCAGCAGCGCGGGTGCAGCGCCTCTTTCATTTTCGATGGGAAACGTTTCCATCGCCAAATGGAATTCTGCAAGAGCAGTCATCGCATTCACGAGCCGGGCAGTCCCAGGATGCTTCCGAAAATCTGCACGCCCTTCCATCCAAGGCTCAAGCTGCCAGAAAGACTCACCGTCGGCAACGTACGTCATCCCCTCCAGCGTCTCGATCGGCATGGCGAATTTCGTGAAGCCTTCCTCTTTTGCGTGCCATTGAACGGCATGAATAAATTCCAGGCGTTCTTGAGTCGGATACCTGGAAGCCCAACGGCGGAGACAGTAATTCTGCTCCTTGCCGCGTACTTTCCAGAATGCCGCACCGCTGCATCCTCCGGCATTTCCAAGCGCTTTGACGCCCTGCGCGACGTAGTCGTCGTGGTAGTTGCACAAAATGTCAAGATGACGGCGGAACACACTCATCGAAAACACACAAACAAAACGGAAACCCCAAATTTCAGGCTCTCTGCGACGCCCGCAAAAGCCCCTCAACGATTTCCTTCATCGTCCATTTGGTCAAAAAATCCTTTGTCTCTTGGCCGACTTGCCCAAATTCCGTTTAATTGTTAAATCTTCTCAGAATGGTTTTAGAAATTTCCAAAATCTCCTATTTCCTGCCGTTTTTCACTAAATTCTCCAGCAAAATCTCCTTTTCGAGGCTTTCAGAACCGCGTAAAAAACGGATCCGCACGGAATCGCCCTCCGTGTACCGCATCCACTCTCTCTGAAAGTCGATTCCGCGCTTAACGGAAATGCCGTTTATGTGCGTCATGAGGTCTCCGACCTGAATTCCAGCCTTCGATGCAAGAGAATCTTCCTTCACATATCGGACTTTCAAGTCTGCCAAGATCGGCGCCGGATTTCCAAAAACGAGTCCCAGTTTCGGCGCAGGATGCCACTCCCGGCGAGTCTGCATTTCGGGGAGAAATGCCAAAAGTTCCTCAAACGGGATCGCAAACCCGATCCCCGAATCGTAAAGCTCCATGCCGCTCAGAAGTTCATTCGGTCCCATTCCAAACGGAGTCAGGATCCCCAGCACTCTGCCGTCAAGATCCGTCAATGGACCTCCGTAGTTCGCAGGCGAAACGTGAGCATCCGTCTGGATCGCCATTCCGAGCTGACGATTCATTCCGCTGAGGATCCCCGTCGAAAAACTCGGAACATCCGGATCCAAAACACGGCCAAGCGCTAGGAGTTTCTGTCCAGGACGCATTTCACTCACCGGAACGGCTTCCGGGACCTGAAAGCGCATGGGAGCTTCGTCTTTTACGGCGTCGATCTTCAAAAGCGCGATCTTGCGCCGAAGATCCGTACTTACCAGCCGCGCAGGGAAACGTTTACCGTCGGAAGTTACTGCAATGACGGCGTTGGGGCCATGAGCAAACGCGACGGCACTGGCAAAAAGGAAACCGTCAGAAGTGGCCAAAACACCCGTCGTCACACGGATCGGCTTCCGAAAACCAGTCTGCTCGTTTCCGATCTGCTCCATTCCGCCCATCATCTCAAGCCGTACGAGTGACGGAGCCATACGGTCCCGGATCGAAAGGAAGACGGACTGGATCCCCTGCGAGATCTCTGACGACGAAATTTCCGAAAGCTCCCCCCCCTGCAGCTCCGCAGAAATCGGACCGCAGACGCCAGCCCCGAAGACACCGGCCCCAAAGAGGCCAACAGTCAGAAGACCTGTCCGGCCTGCCGTTCTAAGAAAAGAGAAGATCGACGGGATCTGTACATTCATATCAACTTCCGATCTCCGGACAGATGCCGGGGTTCAATTCTCGATAAAGGATCTCCCAAAGCGCCTCCATCGACTGCGGGATCACATTTGTACACGCCAGGACCGGCATAAAATTCGTATCGCCGTTCCAGCGCGGGACCAAATGCCAATGAAGGTGCCCAGGAAGTCCCGCCCCAGCAACACGTCCAAGATTCAGCCCAACGTTAAAGCCGTCACAGTTCATGACGCGCTCCATAAGCGGAACGACCTGAGAAAGAGTCTCCATCAGCTCAAGGTGCTCTTCACGCGTAAGCAGCTCCAGCCGGGCAACATGTCTGCGCGGCGTGATGAGAAGGTGCCCATTATTGTACGGATAGCGATTCATAATGATGAGCGAATGCTCTTTCCGCTGAAGCACAAAGCGTGCCGCGTCATGTTCCGGCCCGTCTGCCGCAGCCTGACAAATGAAGCATTTCGGATCTGCGCCCTCTAGGAATACAAGATCCTGTGAAAGGTCTTCCGTTTTCTTTTCCGTTGACGTTACGTACGCCAGACGCCATGGCGCCCAAATTTCCTGATAGCTCATAAATTCACCTCTCTTTCATCCTTCATCATATCACAGACGAAAAATAGTTCAACCACCCCCTGAAAAAAAGTGCGGATGTGCCACTCAAAACAGAGCTCCTGACCATTCTAAATAAAATTTCAATAAAAAAGAGAGAAAAAATAGCAGAAAATGTACTCCCCCCTCTTGAAAAAATCTCACAGTATGATACAATTCATTTTAGTTAACCCGATAGTGTAATGGCAACACAAGGGCTTTTGGTGCCCTATTTTGAGGTTCGAGTCCTCATCGGGTTGTTTTTGGTGATATTGAAAAGATCCAAACTTTTTATTTTGAAGCAGATCCAAACAAAATGAGATCCGTTATTTTTTCCACGAATCCGATCCTCATTATCGCTGGCGGGATTGCCGCCATCGCGATTACGGTCGCATGTACCTGCTGAGAGATTCGGTGTGGATCAAAATAGCGAAAAAAATCAAAGATCCCTTGAATCCCCGGCGGGTTCAAGGGATTTTTTTCGGTCCCATTTCGGTGCGGCATGGAAAACACGGAATGACGCGGATTCTCAGGAATTAAAAAGTTCCTAAAATAACCTGTTGCGAAAAGTGTCTGTGCTTTCCGTGTTTTTCATGCCGGCCGCATTTTTAATAGCAAGCGTCCGTTTTCTTGTCCATTTCCATTTCCTAGAACACATTCACCGTCCCCGTTTTTGTTTCCCCAAAAGTTAGCCGGAGGGTGGAAAACAGAAGTGGAAGGCAAGATCAGAAAAAAGGACGCTATCAGGATCCAGCCCGACAGAAAGACCATGAAACACATTGAACTTTACGATACGACGCTCCGTGACGGTTCGCAGGCGGAGGGTATTTCGTTTTCACTGCACGACAAATGCCGTGTTGCGGAACATCTCGCCCGGCTCGGATTCGATTTTGTCGAAGGCGGCTATCCGGCTTCCAACGACAAGGACCGGAGTTTTTTCCAGCACATGCGATCCGCATCATTCCAAGACAGCCCGACGAAGATCTGCGCGTTCGGTATGACCCGGCGGAAGGGGGTAGATGTGCAGGACGACACGGGACTGCATGCCTTGCTCGATTCTGAGGCCCCCATCATCACGATGGTCGGAAAATCATCCAGTTTCCAGGTCGTGGACATCCTGCGCTGCACAAAACAGGAAAATCTTGACATGATCCACGACAGCGTCTCCTTCCTAAAGGCTGCTGGTCGGGAAGTCTTCTTTGATGCGGAACACGCATTTGACGGCTTCAAGGAAGACCCGGCATACATGCTGGAGTGTTTGCGGACTGCTGAGGCTGCGGGAGCGTCCCGGATCATTCTCTGCGACACGAACGGAGGTTCCATGCCGACAGAGATCTACACGATCGTGAAAAAGCTCGCTGCGGAACTGAACGTCCCGCTCGGCATTCACTGTCACAATGACTGCGACTTGGCCGTTGCAAACTCTTTGGCAGCTGTCGAAGCCGGCGCAGCACAGGTCCAAGGGTGCATCAACGGTTTTGGAGAACGGTGCGGAAACGCAAATCTGATCTCCATCGCGGCAAATCTTGCGCTGAAAATGGGTTACGATGTTCTTTTGCCAGGGGCGATCCAGTCACTGACAGACTGTTCGCGCTTTCTCTATGAGACAGTAAACATCAACGCCCCAGCCAGTCAGCCGTACGTGGGGAAAAGTGCGTTTGCACACAAAGGAGGAATGCACGTGAGCGCTGTGAACCGGAACTCCCGCAGCTACGAGCACATCCATCCGACCGAAGTGGGCAATGAACGCCGCATTCTCGTCAGCGAACTTTCCGGACGCTCTAATATCGTGGCGATGGCAGAGAAACATCATATCGAGAACGACTCGCAGCTGATGGAACGGATCCTGGAAGATGTCGTGGCGCGTGAAAGTCTCGGATACACTTACGAAGCGGCAGACGGTTCTTTTGACCTGCTGGTCCGAAAGTGCTCCGGAGAAATGCGTTCCCATTTCGATGTCCTGAAATACCACGTGAACCTCACCGGCCGAAACAAAGGAGACGAGTCCCGCATCTACACCGAGGCGATCGTGAAACTGCGCGTTCAAAATGAGACGCTTTACGAGGTCGCTGATGGAGACGGGCCGGTCAACGCACTGGACTCGGCATTGCGGAAGGCGCTCATCCGGCACTATCCCCAGCTGCAAAACCTTCAGCTCCTCGATTACAAAGTGCGCGTCATCAACAGTGAGGCAGGAACGGCCGCCAATGTGCGTGTCATCATTGAAAGCAAAGATGAGACCGGCACATGGGGGACTGTCGGCGTGAGCGAAAACGTCGTGGAGGCAAGCTGGATCGCACTGACGGACAGTTTTGAGTACAAACTGTTCAAAGATGAACGTCAGCAGGCATCCCGCGAAGACATCTGAGGGAATGCAAAGGGATCTTCTGAAAAATAAAAAAACGGCAGAAAGAGAAAACGTCCGCTTCCTGCCGTTTTGGATCTCGCCCGTAAAATGCAGACAGCAGCAATTTTAATGCACGCCGCCAGTGAGAACGATACTTTTTCCTTTTAAAGTCAGCGTATGCACCTCGACTGACTTTTCGTCAACAAACAGATCCCCTTCCCGAAACACATAACGAAGGAACGTGCGTCCTCCCTCATTCCGCACATCAAGAGGGAGCGAGATCTCCCGCGCGACCTGACGGATCGAATCTTCCAGAAGACTGGCAGGCACTTTCACCGTTCCGGCAGATACATTTCTCAGTTCAACTTCCACGACATTCGGCTCTAGGATCCGCGGATAAAACTCAACGGATATCACACCGCGATACTCTGGAAGATCCACCGTCACACCGGCCAGGATCCGATCCTCCAGGATGACTCCGCGCGGATCTCTCAATCGCCGAGGAAGCATTCCGGAACGCTTTTCGCCGATCGCAATGGCGAGCCAGTGATTCAGCTCATCCTGCGTAAATTCCAAGACCCACATCTGCTCTTTCCGCAATTTACGCCGAAGGACCTGAACTTTTCGTTCCATAGAACGGCTGTCTGCCTCTGCAGTCTTGCGGGTCTGCTCCGTCACAGCGAGCCCTGTATAGTATTCCGGCACAGTGTGCACACCATGCCAAAGCCAAAGTCCAGCCGTCCCCAAAAGCAGCAAAAAGAGTAGTCCAGAAATCAGTATCCAACGAAAAATTTGGCGTTTCTTCATAAAAAGCTTCTCCCATCTTTCACAATTTCCGGACAGCCCCCGCATCGTACGGGCTTCCGTTCCGATCAGAAACGAAAGCCCGCCCTAACATCGTTTTATCTCCGCGATTTCTGTCAGCGGATCACGACCAGCGAGTACTTTTTCTTGCCCATTCGCAGAACGATAGTACTTTCGCTGGCCAGATTTTCTACCGTCAGCGGCAGGCGAATGTCTGCGACGCGCTGATTATTCACGTACAGACCGCCCTGCTCCGAGGCCCGCCGCACATCCGATTTCGTCTTCGCGACACCCGACTTAACGAGAGCATCGCCGATCCCGATCCCCGCTTCCAATTCCGCGCGCGTGAACTCCGCCGACGGCACGTCCTTGAAAATAGAACGGAGCTGCTCATCCTTAAGGTCTTTGATCTCCGCGCCGAAGAATATCTCCGTCGCCTTCTGCGCAGCCGCAAGACCGTCATCACCATGGACCAGCCGCGTGATCTCTTCCGCTGCCCGACGCTGCCCAAAACGCTTCTCCGGAGCTTCCAGATGCGCCGCTGTGATCGATTCGACCTCTTCACGTTCCAAGTCCGTCATGAGAGAAAGCAGCTTCACGACTTCCGAATCTTCCACGTTCATCCAGTACTGGTAGAACTGGTAGGGAGAGCATTTTTCCGCATCGAGCCAAAGCGCGCCGGACTCCGTCTTTCCCATTTTCGTACCGTCGGATTTCGTCAGCAGCGGAGCAGTCATGCCGTAAAGCTGAACGCCCTCCATACGGCGGGCAAGATCGATCCCCGTCGTAATGTTTCCCCACTGATCGCTTCCGCCGACCTGCAGTTCACAGCCAAATTCACGGTACAAATGCACAAAATCGTACGACTGGAGCAGCATGTAGCTGAACTCCGTGTAACTCAAACCATTTTCACGTTCCAAACGGGATCTCACAGAGTCTTTTGCCAGCATCGCATTTACGGGGAAACATTTTCCGACGTCACGCAGAAACTCGATGAACGTTTTGTTCGCGAGCCAGTCGTAATTGTTGACCAGCACAGCATCTTCCGGTCCGTCGCCAAAATCCAAAAAACGGCCGACCTGCTTCTTGATGCACTCCACATTATACGCGACAGTTTCGGGCGTGAGCTGCTTGCGTTCTGCACTCTTTCCGCTCGGATCGCCGATCATCCCCGTCGCACCGCCGACCAAAGCGATCGGACGATGCCCCGCTTTCTGGAATCTGCGCAAGATCATCAACGCCATCAGGTGTCCAACGTGAAGACTGTCCGCAGTCGGGTCAAAACCAGCATACAGCGCACGCGGTTTCTCCATCAGCCAGGCGGAAATATTCGTATCATCCGTCGTCTGAAAAATCTGTTTGCGCCAACGCAGTTCCGCGATCACGTCACTTACCGGTTTTGTCATTGGTCTGACTCCTTTTCTTCTCTTTTTCTCTTTTTAAATTCCAAAATGGATGAAAAACAAAAAAATTCCTACACATTCAATTATAATGCGTTTTCTTTTTTGTGCAAGGGGGACATCCCGTCAAAATCCAGACGAGCGCCTGCAAAACCTTTCGTTAAGATCCTATTCCGCAAGACATTTTCAGCATTCTCAGCTTCAGGACTCATGAAAATCGATCCTGTACACGATAAATGAAAATGAGATTGTGTGTTTTTAGCCCCAATATGAAATATCAGGGAGTTTCCCATGAAAAATAAATGGAACATTTTCAGTATTTCAGCCCTTGCACTTTTTTTCTGCACAGCGGCTGCATTCGGACAGTTTCGCGATGATGTGACGGAAGACGGGACCGAGATCCCCAAAGGAGGGTGTGAGCTTGGTGAATCGATCGTCCAGTACTGGGACTGCGGTCTAAAACTCACGGCCCGCCGTGCACCCGTGACGGGCGTCATCGCAACGGTCCCGATCCCCGTCAGCTGGCCGGAACAGAAAGTTAAGATCGTGGAAGAGAAACACTCTCCGTACGCCAAAGTCTCCATTCAGAAACAGCGCGGCGGATCGGCACTGATGGTCATCCGGATCCCGTCTCTCCCCGCTGGAGAAACGGCAGAGGTCGTGACCCGCTTCGAATGCGAGTCTTCCACCCAGGTTAAACCTGAAAATACGGAAGGTTTCGTGAAACCCGATCTGAAAAAACTTCCCAAATCATTTGGGCTTTACCTGAAACCAAGCGAAAAGATCGAATCGAAAGACAAAGCCATCGCGAAACTGGCCCGAACGATCGGAACGGACGCAGAAAATGCCTGGGATGAAGTTGAGGCGGTCTACGACTGGGTCCAGGCAAACATCCAGTACGAAAACGGCGATCTGAAAGGCGCGCTGGCCGCTCTGAAGGACGGAACGGGCGACTGTGAGGAACTTTCCTCTCTCTTCATCGCTATCTGCCGCGCGAAGGGGATCCCGGCACGAACGGTCTGGATGCCGGAACATTGCTATGCGGAGTTCTATCTTGAAAATGAAAACGGCGACGGTTTCTGGTTCCCATGCCAGCCCGCCGGCGACAAAGCGTTTGGCGAAATGCCATTCCAGTACATCATCTTGCAGAAAGGCGACAATTTCTCGATGCCGGGCGACCGCAAAAAATACCGCTACCTCCCGCAGCAGATGAAGGCGAAGAGTAAATTCCAGCCGCACTATCAGTGGATCAGTGAAGTCGTGACGCCGTAACGCGGCGGCGCGCCTGTCTCACATCAACCCCAAACCGGACGTCCCGCGGATCGAGCCGTCCGGATTTTTTTCGGCTTTTGGGGGCATTTCTTTCATCTCAGCTTCTCTTTGTCTTTCCGCAATACGACCGCCAGACTCCGATCCCGTAAAAATATTCCAAAAATTCAGAAAAAAACGGTTTTCTTTTCCTCCTTTTGCTTTCCGGCATGGGGCAGGCCTTGACTTTCCCTCTTTTGTGTGCTAAAATTTTAGTGTCGGGGACACGTGCCCCCATTCCCCCAAATTTCAGAAATCGAAATGAAGATCAAATGGACGCTCTGGCAGAAACCACTTCCCCGAAAATGATCGCAGCGGTCGACATTGGGACCAATACGATACGCTGTACGATCGCAGAGTCCTACTCGGACGGACGGATCGAGATCCTCGAACAACTGGCCCGCGGTGTCTGGTTTGGCAAGGAAACGTTTCGGCGGGGCGGTCTTTCGGCACAGTCCATGCGTGTGGGGATCGAGATCCTAAAGAGTTTCCGAAAACTCTTTACCCAATATGATGTACACCACATTCGCGTCGTCGCGACGGCTTCGATCCGCGAAGCTCCGAACGCCGACATTTTCATTGACCGGATCCGCATCGCCACGGGGCTTGAAGTGGAGATCATCGATCCGGCAGAAGAGGTCCAGTTCATCGTTACGGCAGTTCAGGATGAGCTGCGGAATGATTTCATTGCGAAGGACAAAAACGTCCTGATCGTCAATGTCGGCGGCGGAAGCACGCTCTTGGCAGTCCTGCGCGGCGGAACGGTCGTGAACTCGCAGAGTCTCAATCTCGGCGCGATCCGAATGCGAGAACAGCTCGTTTCCGGAAACGAACTCCCCGAAAACAGCGTCTCCATTTTCCGTCACGCGATCCATGAACTCCTTACCGCGGCAGAATCGTATTTCTCATTTGGCGAAGTGGATCACGTTCTAATGATGGGGTCTGAACCTCGTTTCGTTGCCCGACAGCTCGGTGCGCCGTCAAGCATGGGAAACTTTAAGCGTGTGCGCATGAGCCGATTCAACGGACTGGTCGAACGCTGCCTGAAAATGGACACGCCGCAGCTCTGCCGTACATTTGGACTGAATTTCCAGACGGCGGAAACGACAGTTCCAGCCTTCCTGACCTACCAGGAGATCCTCCAGAGAACTTCCGTTTCCTCCTTTCAGGTCAGCCTCTCATCCATGCGCCACGGCATCCTTCGCGCCATTGCCCGTGAGGTTTGGGGGTTCGAAAATTCCGACTATCAGGACGCGGTACTCGACGCAGCACGAAAACTCGCCGAAAAATTTCACGTGGACCTCGAACATGCGTCACAGACTGGACAGTTTGCCGTTCGGCTTTTTGACGAAATGAAGGCAGAACACGGTCTTTCGCCGCGCTACAGACTCCTCCTTCAGGTCTCTGCGATCCTTCAAAACTGCGGTCGATTCGTAAACAATCGCTCGTTCCACAAGCACTCGTTTTACCTCATCGGCAACTCGGAGATCTTTGGTCTGCGGCGAGCTGAAACGGAAATGACGGCCTTTATCGCACGTTACAGTTACCGATCCGCTCCAAAGTATTCCCACACCTCCTTCATGTCACTTTCGCGTGAGACGCGGGTCGCCATCAGCAAACTCGCTGCGATACTGCGCATTGCGGACGCTCTAAATCACGGAAATTTTCACGATCCGAACGCCCTTGAGTTTGAACGGTCCGGCGACGAATTAACCGTCATCCTCCCGCCGGACGACACCATACTCCTGAAAGCGCGTTCGCTCGAAACGCAGGGAAAGATGTTCGAGGACATTTTCGGCATCCGTATCCTCTTTCGCACATAATTCACGCAGGTTCCACATACAATTTGCACGCAATGCACACATCAAACAAAATGAGCTCCCCAAACAAAATGAGCTCCCCAAACAAAATGAGCTCCCCAAACAAAATGAGCTCCCCAAACAAAATGAGCTCCCCAAACAAAATGAGCTCCCCAAACAAAATTGGTTCCCCAAACAAAACGGGCTGGAGCTCTGTAAATGCTGCAAGTACTGTCGGTGCTGAAAATGAAGCGATCCGTACCGCATGCCCTTAAATTTACCAAGCCTCCCCCAAACATAAAAAATCAGAATCCACTGGAAAGCGATCAGAAATGAGTCAGAAAAAATCAAATCACCGGATCCCCACAGACCATCCGGAAAACTTTTTCGCACGTGACCTGAGCTGGCTGGCGTTCAACTATCGCGTGCTTCAGGAAGGACTGGACGAAACGGTGCCATTTGCGGAACGTTTAAAATTCCTGGCGATCACCAGCTCGAATCTTGACGAATTTTTCAAAGTTCGCGTCGCCAGCGCACACCAGAAACTCCGTGCAGACCGGGAGACCTCGGTCAACTCGGCAAGAAAGGCGGAAGAACTGCTTGAAGGGATCTCTGAAAAGGCGCATGAACTGGTCAGTATTCAGTCAGCAGCGATCCGCAAAGCCTTGAACGCTATGAAGACCTACGGACTGGAAGTCGCCTCGTATTCTCAAATGAGCGAAAGTGCCCAAACGTGGCTCCGCGGCAGTTTCGAATCGGAGATCCTTCCCATCCTTACACCTTTGGCGCTTGAAGACATTCACCCAATGCCGCTTTTACCGGCTCTTCAGCTCTACGTCGCGCTTTGGATGAAAGTCCCGGCGAGCATTAGCGATTTAAAATCGTCCGCCTCGCAAACGAATCAGGAACATACACAGGAAACGGCTCTGCAAACACACCGCAAGAAAGGCTCCCAAAAGGAAAAAACGAAAAAAGAAGACGCCGATAGATCGTTTTCTTCCTCCGAAGAGACCACAGCGTCTGAAAAAAACGCACGTTCCGGCATTTCAGAACTCCAAACTTCCAAAGTAAAACGCATGAAGAGTCTTGCGAGCAAAAAAATCACTCCGCGACGCAGCCGCGGCCGTAAACTGCCGCCGCAGGAGATCGAATTTAAGGAAAAACTCGCAGTGATCCCGGTCCCGACCCAGATCTCACGTTTCGTGAAGTTTTTCACCTCAACAGAGCAGACCTCCTATGCATTTCTGGAACAGGTCATTGCCGAAAATGCCGACCTGCTCTTTCCCGGCTGCGAGATCCTCTCACACTCTGTTTTCAGGATCACTCGGGACGAAGACGTTCCCATCGAAGACCGTTTCCAGCCTGACTTTGCCCAAGAAGTGCAAAATGCGGTCCTCTCGCGCAAATACCGCGATGTCGTGCGTCTGGAACTCTCGGCAAACGGAGCTCCGCAGATACGTCAAAAAATCGCCCAGCTGCTGAATTTGACCGAACGCGACATTTACGAAATAGACGCTCCGCTCGATGCCACTGTCCTGCATGAACTCGCTGGGAATCATCGTCTGCTGGATGTCTGCTACCGCGAATGGAAGCCCGTCGATCCGATCGACCTGAAAGACTGCGGCGATCTCTATGAACGCCTCGCGCAGGACGACGTCATGCTCTTCATGCCGTATGAGAAATTCACCCCGGTGATCGACCTCCTAGAATCGGCGGCAGCGGATCCGGACGTCCTCGCGATCAAACAGACACTCTACCGAACAAGCGGTGATTCTCCCATCGTGAAAGCGCTCATCAAGGCTGCGCAAAACGGAAAAGAGGTCTCCGTCCTAGTCGAGCTGCGCGCTAGGTTCGACGAGTCGCAAAACCTCCAGTGGACCCGGCAGCTCGAAACCGCAGGCTGTCACGTCATTTACGGGATCGCAGGGCTGAAGACGCACGCAAAGGCAATGCTCATCATTCGCAGAGAAAAGGGGAGGATCCGAAGGTACGTTCACCTTTCGACCGGAAACTACAACGACAAAACGGCCCGATTTTACTCCGATATCGCACTGATGACGAGCAATCCGGAGATCGCAAGTGACGTTGCCGCGTTCTTCAACATCCTGACGGGCTACTCCGAGTCCGTGGGCTGGAAGCGTCTGACCGTCGAACCGATGCACCTAAAACGCCGTTTTTTAGAACTCATTGACCGCGAGATCGCCATCTCCACGCAGGATCAGCCCGGGAGCATCCTTGCAAAAGTCAATTCCCTCGAAGACCCGGACATCATCGAAGCGCTCTACCGTGCCTCCCAGCATGGAGTCAAGATCCGCCTGAATGTCCGCGGGATCTGCTGCCTGCGTCCCGGTGTCCCTGGGCTTTCCGAAAACATCGAGGTCACCTCCATCATCGACCGTTTCCTGGAACACGCACGCATTTTCTGCTTCCATAACGGCGGCGACAGTGAGATCTATCTCGCCAGTTCCGACTGGATGACGCGCAATCTGGAGCATCGTCTGGAGATCATCTTCCCGATCCTTTCAAAAAAACTCCGTAAAAGGATCCGAAAGATACTCGACATTTACCTTGCAGACAACCAGAAATCTCAGATCCTCCATCCGGACGGAACTTGGACGAAACGAACAGTCGGAAAAGACGGGAAAAAGATCCGTGCTCAGGAGTTTTTCCACATTGAATCGGTCGAAGCTGCGAATATCCAGACCAGTATGCCAACGCAGTACATTCCGCTGCAGCGGCCCGAATCATGAGAATACTCAGAAAAATCGGACAAAAATTTGGTAAACATAGAAAAATTTCGTTTTTTTTCAAAATTCCAAAAAATTTTGCTTGATTTTTTCGGCCTCCGATCTATACTGTCGGTATATTTGGAAGTTTATGTTTAAATAAAGTGTTTGTTCAGACACGCCGCAGAAGAAAGTTTCCGTCATGAAAAACAGTAAATCCCACAAAAAACGAGTTTTAAGTTCCGTTTTGTCGCTTGCCTCGCTCACGGTGCCAATGTGTTCCGAACTTTACGCAGACGCGAACATTACCGCAAACATGACAATGACAGACGATTATGCGTACTCCGGAACGGTCAGTATCGCAGATGGGGTTACGCTTGATTTGAACGGTTTTGATCTCGGACATCCGACAGACACGGCAACGCAGGTCACGCTCATCAACGGCACAGGAACCATCACGAATACCAGCACGGATACATCGCTGATCACGATCGTCAGCTCCAAGACGAATGACGGTCTGGCGCCGACGATCATCGGAAACGTTTCCGTCTCGTTCAGTCCCTCCGGCGACAATATTACCCGTCTGAAAAACGAAGCCAACGGCTGGACCGGCGCGACCTACATCAACGGCGGACGCCTTCACGTCACCTCGCAGGACTGCATCGGCAGCGGAGTGATCTACCTAAACGGCAACCTCGTAAACGATAATACCTCTGGAAAGGGGAACCTCTCGCTCAACAACGCGATCGTCCTGACCGGCTCTCAGGCCTCCATCCGCGCGGCATACAGCGGTTCGATCACCGTCAGCGGAATCATTTCGCAGGATCCAAACGCCAAAGACGTCCGGTTCACCATCGCGCTGAAGGAATCCGATTCCAATACGTACAATATTTATGGCGCGAATACCTACACCGCAGACACGTACATCGGCGACAGTGGGCATACCGGCTCGACACAAAAGATCACCATCGGCGAAAATACCGGCTTCGGTTCCGGTGCTGTCTACATGGTATCTCATGCGAATCTGAATCTTGGAAGATCCGGTCAGTCCTACTCCGGATTCAACCTAGCGAATCCGATCCATTTGAGCAACCGAACGCTGAACATCACGAACAATACCGGCTCGGCACTCACACTCAGCGGGGCGGTGGACAGCAAAAACACGTCGGGGAACGTCGTTTCCGGCGGCACTTTGAAGATCAACGGAAACGGAAAGAATTTCACCCTCAGCGCTCCGTTCACCGGAAACATGACGCTCGACCTGACGAACACTGGAAGCCAGACCGGATACATCAACTCCTCATTCACCGGCGACATCGACACGATCTACCGCAGCGGCGGAAAAACTGTCTACTATCGCCACAACATTAAAAACCAGCAGAATACCGGCGACACGTGGGTGTACGGCGGAAACAATACACGACTGCACGTTTCCTACGGCTCCGGTCTGGGAAGCGGAACGATCTATTTGGACGGCAATCTCTGCAACAACAGCCAGAGTTCCCGCCGAGTCTCGTTCGATCAGGACATCATGATCAACGGTTCCACCGCCTCCTTCCGTGTCGCGTACAAAAACGACGACTCGAAAGCCTCCATGCGTCTCAACGGCGTCATTGCGAGTGACCCGGCAAAAGACGGAAGCCATCGCCTCACGTTCAACGCGAACGAAAGCTCTCCCGGAATGATCTTCCTTTACGGCGAAAACACGTTTACGTGCGACTCCTACACGAACAGCGGATGCACAACCGAACTTACGCTTGGAACGGATACTGCACTCGGAAATCCATTGGAATCCGTTTTCCATCCGGCCGGCCATACGCGCATCTGTCTTGAGACGAATACGGCAGATGCGGTCAGGACGCTCGCAAACGACATCATCGTTGGAAATGGCAAAACGGTGCGTTTCAGCAATGCTTCCACCACTTGGGCCAGCAATACGGAGGACAGTTCCTGGTCGCAGGCTGGCGGCCTCGGCAGTGTGCGGATCACCTCCGACATTACCGGCACCAATACTTCAGTTGTGCGTTTTGGTGCATCGAGCGCTGCTCTCAATACCGGAAGCATCACGTACTCCGGCACCGTCGGCACGGCAGAAACGCCGATCAACTCTTCGATCATCGAGCCTGGTGTGGATTTCACCAGCGACCACGCGCAATTTTACGGAAACCTCACCAGTGCGGCAGATGCGAAACTGACCGTGGACGGCGGCCTGAGTGTTTCCGGCGACCTGAAACTTTCCAAAGACATCACGCTCATCGTCGATGATTTCGAGAACAATTTCACGCTGGTGGACGTTCTTGAGACGCTCACGATCCCGGCGGATGCCATGATCGAACTCACTGCGACAGAACCGGCGGTCGATCCGACGAACGATATTCTCCTCTTCTCGGCAAACGCCATCGTAGACGAGACGGGAAATATCCTCACGACAGAAACGCTCCTTAGTATGATCGAGATCGACACACTGATATTCCCGCAGGATGCCGGCTGGAACTACACTTTGGACGCGACCGCTTCCGGCATCTGGCTTAAAGCAGATCCAAACGCGGTTCCGGAACCGTCTGCATTCATTCTGCTCGTTCTGGGACTTGGAACGCTTGCGTGGACACGTCGTCCGCGTACGCAGACTGACGCACAGGCGTAAATGTTCAAAAAAATAAACTTTCATTCATTTCCGCGGAAGTGACCTCGGCTTTCGCGGATCATTTTATGCAGATCGGAAACGTTTATCAAGCCAGTCTGCCATTTCCCGCCCTCAAAGAAAGGAGATCCCGCATGAAAAAAGAACTTTCCCGTCGTGAAATACTTTTCTGGACAGGAGCCTTAGGCAGTTCTCTGCTCCTGCCGTCTTTTGTGTCCGCTCAGGAAAAAGAGAGACTCAACGGACGGATCCTTGAAAATGTGACGATCAACGCAGTTCAGCCGAACCTTTACCAGGGGTGGCCGACTGTCGCGAAACTTCCCAACGGCGACCTTGCCGCAGTCGTCTCTGGAGGCCGTGAACAGCACGTCTGCCCGTTTGGCCGTGTTTTATTCTTTCGGTCCTCAGACGGAGGAAAAACCTGGTCTGAAGGCAAAACGATCCTTGACCATCCTGCCGATGACCGCGATGCCGGGATCTGCGTAACGGCAAAGGGAACGATTTTGGTCACGACATTCACGTCTTTCGCCTATCTGCCCGCACTGGAGCAGGAACGGAAACGCCGAACTGAAGGAAAAGGCACATGGAACGACGCTCGTTTTGCCCGCTGGAACGAGGCACACAAGCCGTTCGAGACGCTGGAGGCTCGCCAAAAGGAACTGGGCTGCTGGATGATCCGCTCGGAAGACGGCGGAAAAACGTGGTCGGAACGCTACTCTTCCATCGTGAATTCTCCGCACGGACCGATCCAGCTCAAAGACGGAAGACTCCTTTATCCCGGGATCAAACTCTGGGAAGATCCGCGTTCTGTCGGCATCGCGGAATCTTTCGACGACGGCAGGACTTGGCACTGGGTCACGGAATTGGAAGCTGCGGAAGGTGAACAGCTTTGGCAATACCACGAGCTTCACGGTGTCGAGACAGACAGCGGACGGATCGTCGTTCAGCTGCGAAGTCACGCGCCGTCAAGTAATCAGGAAACCCTTCAAACCGAATCCGAAGACGGCGGCAAAACATGGACCCGTATTCACAAAATCGGCGTTTGGGGAATCCCCTCGCACCTGACGAAACTCGCGGATGGACGTCTTCTCATGACTTACGGTTACCGTCGCGAACCGTTCGGCAACATTACCCGGATCAGCAAAGATGAAGGCCGCACGTGGTCCGAACCGTTCCGTCTTAGCCAATGCCCGCCATGCGATCTCGGTTATCCTGCCACCGTACAGCGCGATGACGGCAAACTCGTGTCCGTCTGGTACGAAGCCGGCAATCTCAAATCCGTAATTTGGGAACTGAGGGACGAAACGCAGCTCTAACGATACACATTTCGCCCCCGACATCCTATTTGGGCATCGGGGGCTTGCAGATTCGTGGAAGAACGTAAAATCAAACAGTACCAAACAATACAACAAAAACGATTCGTCCGATAATCATACACTTGTTTCGCCTCTGAAAACAAGAAAAAACGCCCCTTTTTTTACGACTCTGTCGGTAACTATGTAACTCCGTGAAAATTTCAATCGCGCCAGTACGCAATCATTTGCAGACCATTAGAAGAAACTCGCAGCATTTCCGGATCCGCAGGGCACATGGGATCTTGTAACATCTACCAAACATTTTATTTTCGCGCAAAGGCACTAAGGCAATTCGTAATGGAGGCGGAGGAGGAAGAAAAATTAAGAGGTATTTCTAGGTCCGATCGTACCACAAAAAACATTGAGAAGGTCCAGAATGACACTGAAAAGAAAGAGAAATTTTCCGACACGGATTTCCGAAAAACATTTGTGAGATCCGTATTCTTTAGAAGCTCCGACATCGGGAAATAATGGGCATACTAAAGACCATACATTACAGCGCTGTTGCTTCCGCGATGCGGCACGATCGCCGATCCGAGCATTTTCGAATAGCTCAAAGTACGAGGATCACGTGGTATCTTCGGCAGAAAATCGCGTACACAAAAAAACTGCGCATTCTCTCCATGTTATAATTAGACAACCTCAAAAACCACGTGAATGTGGACCGAAAACACAAATTTATCCGTGACTACCGTGTGACGCCGGCAAATGTGCACGATTCGCGGTGTTTCAAGGAGCTTTTGGACGAAAACGCAGCCGACAAAGGTTATCGAAACCGCCCACTGCCCCCGAAGCAAAAGGAGTCCAACCGCCGTAGATCGCGAGTCCGCGTCCGTGTCGAACACGTGTTCGGGATGATGAGCAAACAGGCACACGAGAGCCGAAAGATCTTTACGAAAGGCCTCCGCCGCGCGGAAGTCAAGATCAGCCTGAAAAACCTGACGCATGACCTGTACCGCTTCGCTTCCCTTCGTCAAACCGATGGAAAATGGTGTACCCATTAAACGAAATGGGGCCGAAATCCCGCGAAAACAGGGGAAAAATCGAGCAAAATCACGTTTAGACATTCAATACGATAATGCAATATCCCAGAAATTTTCACAAATTGGAATTTTTGTATCATTGCGTTGGGAAATTCGGTGTTTTTCGAGGTTGCCAATATTTAGTTATATAGACATTTGTTTAAAAACGAGATTTTTGAGGATAGCAATAAATTTACCAAAAGAAGAAATTTGTACTTGCGAGATTTCTCAAAATTGGATAAAATAAAGAAATTATTGGTTAGCACAATTCACCAATAAATTCTTTGACAAATCGCGCATATTTTACAGATCCTTCCATTTCAACGAACATATTTTATCATATCATAAAAATCGTCACCATCGCTCAAC
>JAFQOH010000152.1:0-26321 GCA_017403345.1 Thermoguttaceae bacterium | reverse complement strand
GCCTCACGTCGGTGACGATCCCCGACAGCGTGACGAGCATTGGAAATGCCGCGTTCAGCTCCTGCGAGAGCCTCACGTCGGTGACGATCCCCGACAGCGTGACGAGCATTGGAGAGGGCGCGTTCTACAGCTGCGAGAGCCTCGCGTCGGTGACGATCCCTAAAAGCGTGACGAGCATTGGAAATTACGCGTTCTACAAGTGCTCCAGCCTCACGTCGGTGACGATCCCCGACAGCGTGACGAGCATTAGAGATTCCGCGTTCCGCTGGTGCTCCAGCCTCACGTCGGTGACGATTCCCGACAGCGTGAAGAGCATTGGAAATTCCGCGTTCCACAACTGCCATGAAGACTTGGTGATCTACGGAAAAGCGGGATCGGAGGCGGAACGGTATGCGAAGGAGAAGAAGATCAAATTTCAGGTAAAGTAACGGTTTGACGTTTGGTTTTTTCGTGCGGAGGACGCAGGGAGGGAGAGTTTTCGGCTCTTTCTCTCTGCGTCCTTTGCGTAATGCGTATGCGTGCCTGCTTTCTGGACGTCAGGCTGTCAGAGTATGGGCCTTACTTCTTCTCTTCGAGACGCACTTTTACAATGCGTGTCTTTTCAAGTCCTACCCCAGGCATGGTGCCCGCACAGTAGGAGATGAGGAACTCATTCTCATTCAGCGCCAAGATCGCCGGGTAACAGAACCACTGAGGCGGCGTTCCCTCCGATCTGTCAAGGACGGTCTTCCACTGAATGTTCAGCTCGGCATCGAGCACCGCGATATTCAGCGGATTCCGTCCCTTCGGCGTGTCGTTCCAGATCGCCAGAAATCGTTCGGTCCCCGGGATGGGCCGGATCAGAAGAGGCGAACATGGGGAAATGAACTGCGAGGGCCCCGGTTCATCCCACGTGATCCCTCCGTCTTTGGAACGCATGACGAACTGGCTTCCGGAAGTCGTCCGCGTGTACATGAAGATCGTGCCGTCCTCCAGCTCATTCACACCCGGTTCCTGAAAAACGAGTCCCTTCGGCTTCTTGACGTACTCGCCGCGCTGGAAAGTCTTCCCTGCGTCTTTCGAGTAGAAACAGACCAGCTCGCCAGACCAGTCGAATTTGCCGTTGATCGTTTTGTGGTGACAGGCCGGGACGAGGATCGTTCCGTCACGCAGCTGGATTATGCGCGCGTTATTCACGACATAGTAGTCTTTGAATTCGTCCGCAATGCAGCACTCCGCTTCCGACCAAGTCTTTCCTTCGTCCGTACTGTATCGGACCCACTCGCGATTGTCGCTCATGGAGTACTTCCGCAGGTAAAACAATCCGATCCTTCCGTCCTGCAGGCGAATGAGCGAGACCGACATGACGTTCAGGCCGCCGTCCATTTTTACGATCACTTCCGGTTCGCTCCACGTTTTTCCTTCATCGGAGGACCAGATGGCCGCCAGATTCGCGTGCGCATGGTCACTTGCCGACGTGCCGAAATACTGTGAGTAAACGAAAAGGATCCGTCCGTCTTTCGTGCGGATGAAATCTCCCTCGCTGTTTCGGGGATTATTTTCTCCGGGAGCCAGATCCAGACAGATCTCGCGCGTCATTTCGAAAGAGACAGCATTCTCGTCCTGCGCAGACGCACAAGCAGCCCAAGCGGCCATGAAACCGCCGCAAAAAACAAACAAAAGTTTAAAAAATCGATTCACACAAAATTTCCTTTTCTCAAAATCCAACTAGGAAGGTAAAAAATAAATGCTCCGAGTTAAATGAGTCCGGTCAGATCCCCTCCGGCATCGGGAGTGCAACGGGTTCAGGAACCAACAGCATGTCGCTTTCCGCGGCATCCGTCTCGTTTTCAGCCTCAGTGTCTTCGGTCTCATCGGCCTCAGCAGAGGAGCCCTTCTCTATCATAATGTCCGGCGTTATCACCTCACCGTCATCTCTCAAAAGAAGGGATCTCCACCCGTCAGTATCCAGTAATTCCGGTCTGAAAATGTACACGCAGCCATCCGCCATTGCAGCGTGGAAGCCGCCGGAGAATTCCGCAGGGATCTCTTTCTCCCGCGCTTTCTCAAACGGTACATTTGCCGTCGGATCCATCCAGCAGACCGGCTCGCAAGGCACAAAGAGGACCGTGTTGCTCAATCCATCCAGGACCTCCTCCAGAGCGCATCCTTTCTGGTCCGGCTTCGTGACCGGCTCGAAGATGCATCCCTCTCCCACGACGACGCCAATGACGGCACGCGGATCGCCGGGATCTCTCACGGAACGGTAAACTTGCGGGCACTGATCGTGAAACTGCCGGTTCCATTCACTGTCCCACGGTTCGTCCAGACGAATCTTTTCGTGAAGTTCCATCTCACCCAGGTACGGGAGAATGTGCACTCTCCAGGAATGGAGCGGTTTTCCGTCCGCATCAACAGAATACGCCGTCGGGTAATGCTCCATCGCCGACTCAAAATTGAGAGCCGCAAGCACGCACTGTTTAAAATTATTGCTGGCCTGCATCTGGCGCGCAGCTTCACGCGCCTGGTGGACTGCCGGAATAAGGAGTGCCGTTCCCACAGCGATCGGGCCTGCCGTCAGGAACATTTTGTTTTCTGGAGAAAGTTTCGGCAGCTGTGAGATCCGTTCGCTCTGCGACCAGTCCCAGTACAGACGTTTTCCGTCGCGCATCGGGCGGGCAAATTCAAAGATCCAGTCGATCCAGTCTTCAGAAGCCGCCATAAGGAGCAGCAAGTCCTGCTCTTGAATGTTCGGATCCATCGAAAGTCTTTCCGCCTGCGCCGTCTGTATCGCATCCAACGCATCCTCGTGCCACAATTCAATGAGTTTCAGGAGATTTCGCGCTGATTTCTCGCTTTTGCCAAAAATGTTGAGCGAAAAAGTACCCAAATTAGGATCCGCGCTCAGCGTCACGACATCCAGACCATTCGTGAGGATCTTTGCGGGCGGAATGTAGAACGGCGGATCGATCTCATTATTTCTGAACGCAGTCTTCTGCGCCTCTAAAATACTCTGGATCGCCATCGCAAGGACCGGCGTCATGCGGAATGTGAGGGAAAGTGCCGAATTCACACAGTATTTCTGAGCGGCTTCGACATTTTCCAGTTCAGAAGCATGGTGCGTATCCACGAAGGAATTCCAAACGTCCAGATCTGCAAGATCCTCCTGCGTCTTCATGAGAAGAATGACCGAATCGTTCCATTTTCCGACACAGACCTGATTTTTGGTCTCTTCCGGAAGCGAAGAAAGCGGCATGTCCGTGCAGTTCGCGGCAAACTCCTCCAGCGAGTAAAGCGTACCGGCATGCACCCCTTCCGTCAAACCGTTTCCTTCCAGTTTCATTCCTGGAATGACGACCCGAACGGGAATCAGCAAATTGGAGAGGTCCACGAACAGGAAAACGTCTTTCGCGCCCGTTTTTCGGAGTTTTTCCAGATGCAGCTTCACGAGTTCCACCGCCTCATCCGCGGCCTTGAGCACATCACGTCCTTCAGCGCTCTGGAAAAAGTTCGGGGCCATTTTCGCAAATTCCTCAAGTCCCGCATTCATCCAGAGATCCGGCGTGATCCGGTCCAGATCCACTCTCGCAACGAGCGTCGTCTGGAGCGTCAGCCAAGGTTTCAGAAGCGTGCAAATACGCTCAGCCTCTTCATCGTCCGTCCGTTCCAGCGCCTCACGCTGCGCATTCTGGAACTCCCCAAGCCGTTTCATGAACCCCAAATACCGATCCCCGACCGCGTCAAAATTTTCCTGCCAGTCCAGCGTCAAGGCGTTCCCTTGAAGTTTCGGAGCAAAAGCCAGCGTCAAGAGATCCATCCAGTCATCTGCTGCCGAAGCCATTTCATTGCCCGAACGTTCTTTAAATGCGTCTCTGGCATTGGCGAACAAATTTCCAAAGATCCGGTGTGCGAGCGCGGCCTCGTCTTCCGTTTCAAACTCGAACCGAACCATCCCCGGATCGTAAAAACTGTCGCGCAGCACACTCACGCCGAGGAAAGAATCGGCGACCTGCATCATGTCCGCCCCGGAAATGCCTTTCATCGCACCATCTTCGTAATTCACGTCGGCGACCTGGACCTTGAGGATCTCGCGAATTCCCGGCGGAAGTGCCAGGATCAGCGTCTGGGCCTTTCCAAAATTTTCTCTGCTCAGCATCGTCTCAAAATCACTGCGCTTGATCGAACTTTTAAGATGTTCTTCAAGCATTTCCAAATCAGCTTCCCGCGAGAGCACCGTTTCCGGGAAAGGGAGTTCCACGTCGGGCATCACTTCCCGCAGAAATGCCAGAAACGACGGTGTGGAAATGAAGAACAGGACAGCCTCTTCCGTCGGCTTTACGACGACCATTTTTTTCTGGAGTTCCAGAATACGGGCATCTTTTTCATTTGTCGGTTCATAAAACGGGAAGTCCTCCATCAGGGAAACGACGGCAGCCTCCGCCTCGGGATCCGGATCCCGTTTCGGCACCACGAAAAGAAGGCCTTTTTTGCTCCATATGCTAAAGACAGTGCCTCCGGAGAGTTTCTTCATTGCCTCAAGACGTTTCTGCTGCTCTCTGACCCCATCCTGCCGGGCCTGCGCATCCGGCTGTTTAAGGAGCTCTTCCGTCATCCTAGGGAAAAGCACTTTCACGAACTCCAGATTTTTTTTCTGAAATTCGAGCAGATTCGTGTCATGAAGTTCCCAACGATCCAATCCGAAAGTCTCATCCGTCAGATAGGGACACACCATTTGCAAAAACTGTAGATTTTCTTCTGTTTCTTTTGCCGCAGCAGCAAAACTCCCGAAAACCAAGATCTGTACACAGAACATCACAATAACTGCGTACCGACTGACTTTCCTCACACCGTCTCTCATCCCATTTCCCTCCATTTTTCTCAAAAATGCCTTCACCATGTTAAAGGCGGTCTCGCTCACTTTCTACCTAAAAAACGCGAAAAATCTTGCGGAACCTCTTTATTTTACCTGTTCTTACTTTTTTATGCAAGGGGGTAAAGAAAAATTTCTCCTCAAAAGAAAAAAATTTCCTGAAAATCGCCGATCCCGTTCTTTCCCCCCCTTGATGAAAATCTAAAAATCAGGTAAGATAAAATAAGCGGAATGCTCTATGGAAATAGAGTCCTTGTTTTGGTTTCATTTCCATTTCAGAAAATTCCATACAACGGGCCTTTCCAGAGACCTGATCCCAATTTCGTCTTCCTCGGAAATTCTCTTTGTCGTGGATTTTCGTTTCCGGATTCCTGCCTTAATTTTTTGTTTTTCCATCCGCCTTACCATTCCTTGGGTCCAATTATGAAAAAAACACATTTTCCTTTCCGATCATCGAGTATTCTTTTGACCATCTGTATACTCGCATTCAGCAGCATTTCCCTCAAAACGCTGTCGGCGCAGGACGCAGTTCGCGTTCCAGCTTCGAGTGAAGAAATTCTGGCGGACTGGCTGCTTCAGGACCTCGCGTTCGATCCGGCGAAAGGACAGATGCCCGTCACTCCGGATTCCCCAGCCAAAACCGTCTTCACGGATCGTGCCCCCAACTCTGCACAGGCGGAGACCGAACGCGTACTGGTCGTGAAGGTCCTCGACGAAGCTGAAGCCCGGGCGAAAGCCGCCTCGGATACTGACGCGCAGCAGAAATGCGCGGAATTCCGTAAAGAACTGGCTGCTCTTGACGGAACGGCCGGCACGGATGCTCGCTGGAAGGAACTTTACGTCAAGTCGGCGACGTTGCGCCGTTCGCTGCGTCTGGCTCCGCTTCGCAAGGCCGCGCCGAAATTCATCTTCACGAAACACCCGAACCTCGGCGGTTCGCACTACGCGTACACCGAAGCCGTTTCTGACGCGCAGGCGGAAAGCAATTTCCGTCCTGGTTCCCAGCTCTGCATGATGGAACTGACGGAAAACGGTGAGTATATGGAAAAAATCCTCATCGACGACCCGCGCGGAGCGATCCGTGACCCGGACATCACCTACGACGGCAAGGCGGTCGTTTTTGCGTGGAAGAAATCGAAGCTGCTGGACGACTTCCATCTTTACCGCATGGATCTTGAGACGAAAGAGATCAAACAGCTCACCTTCGGCCTTGGCTGGGCGGATTATGAACCCTGCTGCCTGCCGAGCGGCGACATCATTTTCAACTCCACGCGCTGCTCTCAGATCGTCGACTGCTGGTGGACGGAAGTCTCGAACCTCTACCGTATCGACTCCGACGGCCAGTTTATGCGCCGTATGTCGTTCGACCAAGTCCATGACAACTACCCGACACTGACGCTTGACGGCCGCGTCATCTACACGCGCTGGGACTACAATGACCGCGGACAGATCTATCCGCAGGGACTTTTCCAGATGAATCCGGACGGAACGGGCCAGACCGCTCTCTACGGAAATAACTCGTGGTTCCCGACGACGATCCTGCACGCGCGTCCGATCCCGGAAACCAACGGCCAGCTCATCTGCGTTTTTTCCGGACATCACAGCTGGCAGCGTGGTAAGCTCGGAGTCCTTGACCCGAACAAAGGCCGTGAAGAAGCGGAAGGCGCGACTCTGACCGCTCCGTATCGCAAAACTGCGCCCGACCGAGTTGACGCTTATGGTCAGACCGGTGAACAGTTCTGCTATCCGGTCCCGGTCTCTCGTGACGCTTTCCTCGTTGCGTACCGTCCCAACACGGACAAGAAAAATCAGACCCAGGAAAGGATCGATCCGTTCTCGATCTACCTCATGGATTTTGACGGTAAACGCGAGCTTCTGGTCATGGATGGAAACAAATCGTGCAATCAGACGGCTTTCTACGCCATGAAACCGGCCATTCAGGAACGTCCGTCGATGGTCGATCCCTCGCAGACGACCGGCGTCTACTATCTTCAGGATGTTTTCTACGGTCCCGGTCTGGAAGGCGTGGACCGCAGCAAGATCCGCTCGCTGCGCGTCGTGGAGATCGGTTTCCGCACGGTCGGCATCGGACATAATGGAAACAGTGGACCGGCAGGAGGCGCGATGTCGTCCACGCCGATCTCCATCGGCGGCGGTGCGTGGGACACGAAAAAAGTCCTAGGCGAAGCGAAGATCTACGAAGACGGTTCCGCCTGTTTCCGCGTTCCGGCCAAGACTCCGCTTTACTTCCAGGTCATCGACAACAATGGGCACGTCGTGCAGACGATGCGCTCCTGGAGCACGCTCCAGCCCGGCGAAACCTTCTCCTGCATCGGATGCCATGAAGACAAAAACTCCATCGCGGCCCGAGGTTCTTCTTCCATGGCAATGAAGGCTGGTCCGCAGGAACTCACGCCGTTCTACGGTCCTGCGCGTTGGTTCTCCTTCACGAAAGAGATCCAGCCGATCCTGGACAAGCACTGTGTCAAGTGCCACGACAATTCCGAGGCTCTTCCGCCGTACGCGAATGCAGCAGAACACTCGATACGCATTCCGATCGAGCATTTCACCCCGGTCTTCCCGATCGCGAGCGATTGGTCCTACGTGACGGAAACTCCGGCCGAAGGCTGGGCGTCCCGCTATCCGATCCAGGACGGCGCGAAAAAAGCCTCGGGCCCGTTCGGGTATATCCCGGATCTCAAGAAGAATGGTTCCGTCTGGGATCCCAACTCGCTTGGCATCTGGATGACTCGTGAGCTGATCCTTCCGGAGAACTTCCAAGCGAAGGATCTTTACGCGAACGTTTTCTATGATGATGACGTCCAAGTCTTCATCAATGGGCAGAAAGTCTTTTTCGCGAAAGGCTTCATCAAAAACTACCAGCTTCGCCAGCTGACTGTGAATCCGCTCAAACCGGGACGCAATGTAATCGCCGTCTACTGTCTCTTCGCGGGCGGCGGACGGGGTGTGGATCTCGGCCTTTACGAACTGAAGGATTCGGAAGCCGCGAAGGAGATCGCGCAAAAAGCGCATCCGTTCAGTCTTTTGGGAAAAAGTTGGCATGACACTGGCGCGAAACGTTATTGGAGCGAATCCTATCTGAATCTTACGAATTCCAATCGTGCGGAACGGGCGAGTGCCAAAAAATCCAACGTCGTGACTTGGATCAATATCCAGAACTCTCCGACGATGCTCAAGCCGTACGATTCCGGCGCGGCGTTCAGCTCGATCTGTACGATGTTTGACGGTCCGAACCCGCACAATGGAGTTCAGCTTTCGCAGAAGGAAAAAGACCTCATCGCGTGCTGGATCGACCTTCTCGTTCCGTTCTGCGCCACGTATGAGGAAGCGAGTGCCTGGGAAGATGCCGAGTGGAAGCGTCATGCGTACTATAACGCGAAGAAAGATTTCTCTGACGAACTGGACCGCAAGAACTACGAAGCGTGGGCGAAATCTCAGCCCGTCCCGGTCATCACGGGGAGCGAGAATCCCTACCGCGACCTCGTGCCGACGGCGAAACGCGTCGACACCGCGGATTCCATAACGTTCGAGTTTGCCGAACCGGTCCGGACAGACTTGCTGAAAATGACACTTCGCGGTGACGTAAAAGAGAACGCGGAATACGAGATCCGCCTGGACGGTCATGCCGAAAAACAGACGCTCACTCCGCAGCAGCGTACCGTGTGGGTCAGCCAAGACGTCCGCACGGTCTCGAAGGTCACGATCACCGGCAAGAAAGAACTTCTGGAAAAGGTCGAGATCCTCGGCGTTTCGGGGGCTTTCTGAGCACAGCCTGATCCCGCGGCTCAGCCTTTTCGCTGACTGACCATCCTGCCTTTTGCTGGTTGACTATCCCAACGGGTGTGTCGTTTTTCACGGCACGCCCGTTTTCGTTGGATCAAAAAAACAAAAAAATTCCTCCGGCAATGGTGTACCGAAGGAACGGAATGTTTTCAGAAAAAGAGCTTTTTCTCTCTGGTGTCTGTTCTGTTTTTTTATTTCGATCTTTTTACTTCGATGCCGACATTTCCAGCCTGCGTGCGATCTCGGTGATCCGTGCATCCGGTTCGCAGATCCACTGCTGGTACGGAAAGCGGCGGGAATTCAGGAGGATCATATTTTTTCCGATCAAGAGTTCGCTGGAGTCCAGATCGACAGCAAGCCCATAAGGAGCGTAACTGGCCAGCGACAATTTCCACCCTTTTTTTCTTTTTTACCCAATCGTTGATCTCGCCAGGTCCTGAACCGAAACAGTGATCTCGATATTCTCTGGCAATTTACGGCACTGGCATGGCAAAACGACAGCGCGCAGTCTGTCCGGGGACAGATTTTCACAGCGACAGCCTATCGCTGCTCCAAAGAGACATCCGATCAGCAGACAGCCGCATTGAAATCGTTTGCTTGCCATCATGGAGGTACCGGCTCCATCAATTTATCTGCCGTTGCACAACGTTAAAAAAGCGAAGTGATCTCCGAATAGGATGCCGCGAAAATGACGCTCTGCATCAATTTATCAAGCTGCTCCAGATCCGTGATCTTCTGGATCTTTTCACGTTCCGCCTCGGTGAATTCCGCCGGGAATTTCGACTCCAAGATCATCGCAACGGCTTCCGCTTTCGCTTCCAGCTTGCCTTACTCACGGCCTTGATGGATGGAGAATTCAATGTCACGGATCGCTTTTTCACGAGCGAGAGCGCGTTCACGGAACAGCTCGTCACGGGTAAAGCGCGAGTAGAGCCGGTGCGTGCGTTCCAAGCCCGGCGTATGGGTCAGCAATTTGTCCATTTCCGCCTCCGTTTTTTGATTTGCGTTAAGTAAATAATCGATCCAGTTCCGCAGCGGCTCATCCTTCTCCGAAACTTCTGTCATCCCGGAAAATACAGGTTCCAGCTTGCGGCCCGTCAACTCCAGCGTATGGATCTCCGCGTGCTCTGTGAACAGGAGATACGGCTCCGTTTCTGAACGCAGCGTGAACACATTGTGCATCCGCGAGAGCTGCGGAAAAAGCTTAAAGTGCGTCAAAACGATCGACACGACCGGCCGCAGTTCCGTATAGTGTTCGCTTTCGCAGATCTGCGTTGAGCAGATCTGGCTCCAATAGTACAACACGCAGTTCGTGAACCCTTGGCCGGGCATCAGCTGCATCTCAATGTCGTAAAATGAGCCTTTTTCGTCAGTGACCTTCACGTCAACGACCGTCATTTTATCTTCGTAAAAGTCCGCGAGATGAAATGGACTCTTGATC
Source organism: Thermoguttaceae bacterium (assembly GCA_017403345.1). GTDB lineage: Bacteria > Planctomycetota > Planctomycetia > Pirellulales > Thermoguttaceae > RGIG3701. The sequence continues at coordinate 16,227 of JAFQOH010000152.1, read as the reverse complement.
TCCGCCTTCACGATCAGCGGACGGCCCGCGCTCAGATTCACGGCATTGATGAACCCAACGAGTCCCTCTTCCGCCCCCTGCGACGAAAAAAGGTACAGAAACACCACATCCGACATCGGAGGCAAATCGAAAATCGGCTTTTTCACAGTCGTTTTCGCCGTTTTTTTCGCCGTTTTTCGGGCAAATTTTAGCGGTATTGGATCCATACATACTCTCTTCTGATTTTATTATAGCGCGTTCCGTCGAAAAGTCAACCCTGGAAGATTTTTTCAAAAAAAGAAAACGTTTTTTCCTGAATTTTTGGTTCATCCGGTAACTGCGTACAAGTTTCACCGCCGAAAATTCAGAATACGCACGAAGAGACACTCTTCCGGGTGCCCTAGCGGGACAGCGGATAAACTTAAAAGTTTTACATTCACCTTCCAGCCACCCCTTGCATTTGCTCTGGAGTGTGCTATAATGTACAATTGGAGGTATTACGTTTCACCTGATCGGCACGATAATTCAGAAATGGGAAAGGTGCGGGATGATAAGATGGACAAAAGAGCAAAAGTAAGACAGCGTTTGTGGCATCTGCGCGGATTTACGCTCGTGGAGCTTCTCGTGGTGATCGCGATCATCGGAATGCTCATTGGTCTGCTTCTTCCTGCGGTACAGGCAGCGCGGGATGCCGCGCGGAACATGCAGTGCTCGAACAATCAGAAACAGATCGGGCTGGCGATGCTCCAGTACGAGACGGCCAGCCGGAAGTTCCCGCCGTCGCATACGCTCAAGCCGGCGAAACATAATGTCCTTTCTCTGATACTCCCGTATCTCGAACAGGGAAACACTGCCGTACAGATGGACCTGAACGTGAACTGGAACAAAGCGCCGAATTCGACGGTAAGTAAGACGAACATTCCGGTCTTTCGGTGTCCCGCGACGCCGGAGAAAGAAGATTTCATCTCGGATTACGCCGCCAACACGAAGATCCAGCCAGCCGTCTACAATGTGTTCGTGAAGGCGGGACTCGCAAAAAAACGGAATCTCTGGTACGGAATGCTTCGTCCGGATGACCGGGCATTGTATGCGTCGGAGATCCGGGATGGTCTCTCAAACACGTTCCTCTTTTTTGAAGACTGTGGCAGACCGATCGGATACACGCGAAACGAGGCGGACGGCTCGAAGATCAGCGGTTCCCGTTGGGCGGATGCGGACGCGTTCTTCTACACGCATTCGGTGACGGGAAATCGATTCATCAATCAGAACAATCACAACGAAGTCTACAGTTTTCATCGGAACGGCTGCTTTTATGTGTACGCGGATGGATCGGTGCACTTCCATAGCGACGCGATCGACGCCGACACGTTTTTCTCGCTCTTTACGTACAATCAGCAAGATTAAAAGGGCCCGCTCCGGCACTTAGCAGGAATGTGAAGCCCGCGTGTCCCAACATGAATTTCAGGGAAGGCACGAAAACACACCAAACCGTTTCGAGCATTCCGCAAGCCCCATCCGTATCTCCAATGACCGCAAACACAATGTGAACTGGGATGCCGCTGCCGGCTGGCTCTTTAATTCCGCCTTTGGCAGAGAATACCGACACTGTGTACGATCAGGACGGAATACATAAGTACGGCCGCCCCGGCAAAGAGACTGAACATACCGCCCCATAGTATCGGTGTCCTTTGGATAGCATAGGTAAACGCAGGGGAGGCCGTCAAGATCAAAGCGACAGCGAGGGATGCCAGAGAAATTGCGCAGAAACTGCACATTTGCGAAACTCTCCGAGTATAGCCCCAATGCCGGAAAATATTGTATGGAAACAAAAAAAAGACAGCCAAAAGAAACCCGAGCGCCAGCATCTCCGGAAGCTCACGGGTAAAACTTGCCGTCATTCGGAGACACGCTAGGAGAAAGCACCAATACGCACACGCCGTCAGCCCCCACATTGCCAAGTTCGCCCTAAACGGAGTTCGTCCGTGCGGCTCAAGCTCCGCGGCGGCGTTCTCATTCAGCTTGGTACGATGCAGGAGACGCCAACAGAGGATCCCAAGGTATCGGAGAAACAGAACTGAGCCAGTTTGAACTGCCGCCCAAAAAGCGAAAAAGAGCGGAATGATAAACGGCGGCGGCTCAATGGCGGGCGGAGTCCAAATCATGCTAAAACAGCAAAAGAATGTGAAAGATAGAAAAACAGAACCCAAACTTCCCAGCCAAGCAGCCAAACGCGGGCTTTTCCAAGCGCGAAAAACGAAAAACGGGATCAAAAATACCACCAGTACCAAAGTATCCAGCAGCAAGCTCTCCCTCCAATGTAAAGGTACTCCATCTATCGGAAAGATCGTCAAATAGACCCAAAATCCATAAAAGACCCCCAATAAACACCACCACACACGGTTTCCCCAAAGTTGAAATCGATTCATTTTCCTTCTCCTTTTTTGAAAGTCAACCTCGTTCCTCATCCTTCATCCCCCAAAGGACGAGATCTTACTCTCCATAGTATAGAACCACCGTGTGTTACATAAAATCGCAAAAATTTCAAGTTTCTTGAAAGTTTCTTGAAATCATTCCCCATAAGATGAGTAACCTGGAGAGAGAAGTCTTGAAAACACTTCTCCCTCCGCTCTCTTTTCAAGAAATTTTCACTCTCTTAGAGTGATTTTGGGAATTTAGAGGATCCATCCGTCGCGGTATTCGACCGTAATGAGATCGTTGGCTGCATCACAGTTGGTTACGCGCATGTTGTCGGCATCCCAGTTGAGTTTCTGCCCAACACGATAGGAGACCGTTCCGAGAAGGACCGTTTCAGTCAGACGGCCGGAGTAACCGAATTTGCACGTGCACGCCTCCGGTTTGTTGTCGCGGATGGCCTGGATCCATTCTTTGTGATGACCGATGGATTCCGGGATCCACGGTTTCGGTGCCTGGAAACCGGCGTATTTGTCAGCCGGGTAGAGCTGATGGGTCGTGTAGTCCGCGAAGAGGATCCCCTTGTCGCCGACGAAGAGCACGCCGGCACCGCGATATTTAATGTTGTGCTCCTTCATGAATTCGACCGGGCCGCAGCCTCCTCCATCGTACCACGTCAGCGTGCAGGCGGGGTACTTCTCGCCGCGGGCAGCGAAGGTGAACTTCACAGTCAGTTTGAGCGGGCAGCCTTCTGCGTTGACCGCGGGACCGCTGATCGGTTCAGCCGTGAGGCAGTCGCGCAGTTCCAGTGCCCAGAACGGAAGGTCCATGTAGTGGCACGCCATGTCGCCCATCGTGCCGTTTCCAAACGCCCACCATTTGCGCCACTGTGCCGGAAGATAGCACGGATGGTACGGACGGTATTTCACCGGACCGAGCCACGCATCCCAATCGAGCCAATCCGGAACGGCCGGCGTGTCCGTCGGGTTTTTGAAATCAGCCGGATGTCCCCAGCCTTTGCCGCACCAGACGTGGATGTCGGTCACTTTGCCGATCGCGCCGGACTGAACGAGTTCCACAACACGGCGATAGTTTCCGCCCGCGTGGATCTGTGTACCCATCTGCGTACAGACTTTCTTTTCTTCCGCGACTTCCTGCATGACGCGGCACTCACGAACGTCGTGCGCCAGCGGTTTTTCAGTGTAGCAGTGAAGGCCCATGCGCATCCCCATCACGCTTGGAGCCGCATGCGTGTGGTCCGGCGTGCAAACGCAGACCGCGTCGAGGTCTTTCACCGTTTCAAACAGTTTGCGATAGTCGGTAAACGTCTGTGCGTTCGGATTCACTTTCTTGCAGCGGTCCAGATTCCGGCGGTCCACATCGCAGATCGCAACGACGTTTTCGCCCTGGATCTCCATGAACGTGGCCCATCCGCGGCCGCAGGGACCGACCATCGCCATATTCAGTTTCGAACTGGAATTCGGATCCTGGCAAAATGCCGGAACGCTCACCAGAGAAGACGCGCCAAGCACCGCTCCGGTACGAAGAAAATTACGTCGGTTGGTTTTCATATTTTTTTCCTTTCATACTGTGGAAGGAGGAAGGGAAGGATCAACGCAGGAGTCCGCATCAAGAAACGAAACTCCCATTACGCTGATTATAAAATAATCGGCCGAAAATAAAAAGGGGGTCCCCCGCAAAAGAGGCAAAGAAAAGCGATTTTTCCTGCATTCTGCTTAAAAGAACCACCACTTTACCGCAATCTATTTCACTCATGGAGTCCGGTCAGCGATCGGCACGATACCTGACGGGAAAAACGAGGCCTGACGGTCTGGATCCCGCCAGGCAATTTCAACCACAGCAGGCTACTCGAGCCGCGGGAAGACCTTTTCACCTTTCCGCTGGATCTCGCACTCATCATACGCACCGTAAAAATCGCAATTATTGTCCATCCAAACCGTGAAACGGTAAAGCTCTTCCTTCGTAAGTTCCAGCCCATAGTGCGGAGCCTTCAGGATGCGGAACAGCTCACTGCGGTTTGAGCCGAATTTTCCCGGGAACGTCTGCGGTTCAGTCCACGCCGCGTCATCATAGTAGAAGCAGAAACGCCGGAGTGCTTCATAAGACGGCGAAAAATGACCGGTTTTCGTCTCGTCGCGCAGATCGAGTTTCGCAGCATTCTGAGCCTGTTCGAACGTCAGCCCGGAACTTTCTGCCGGAACGCTCGCTGCCCCGCCGTGGCACGAAACACATTTCGCGTCAAGGACCGGCTGGACAAGACGCACGAAATTCAAGGGATCCGTTCCGTCCGGTTCCGGCTGGATCGTGCTCGGAGCGCGCCGCATGGCCTGCGGGACTCGCGGACGTGCAGTGATCGCACTGTGGCGTTCCTCATGGCAGCCCTGGCAGGTGAGCTGCTCACCGGCGTGCACGTACGTGGCTGAACGCATTCCCTGAACCGCAACGCCGTTTTCATCCAAAGCCTGGAAGTAGACCGGGATGTCGATCGGAAGGTTAAAGTACGCGCTTCCGTCCTCTTCGACCGGTACGGTTCCGAGGATCCTGCGCGCGCCTTTCTGGTTGCCGTAGCCGATGGCCGGATTGTGCGCGTACGGGTTCGTTTTGGGAAGGAGCTGGACGATGCGCAGACTCTTGATCTTCGCCGGCGTGCCTTCGTCGGAAGTCGTCAACGGAAATTTTGAATCGTAAACGTTGATCAGTCCCACCGGGGAAACCGGTGAAATCGACGCGGGATCAACTGGAACAAATTTTTCTCCCGGAGCGAGCGGTTTACCGACTGCCGTCAGGTGAGGGACAATAGTCTGGCGCGCTCTCGGACGGATCGGCATCGCGTCGCGGCACGAGATCTTCGGATCACGGTAGAGAAGCGTCCGGTTCCCGTAGCAGTCAAGAAGGTAAATACCAAAATTGTTCGCCTCCCCCGCGTCGGACCTAGAAAACGGATCGTAAACGCAAATGTAGAACTCCTCGCTCAGCGGCCAGCACGTACCGTAGTTCGTCGGATCTTTGTGCGGACGCAATTCCGATTCCATATAGAGCTGGTCCGGCGTGATGCGCTTGACCTGCCCGGGCTGGTTCGAGTCCGGAACATTCGGATCGATGAGGATGAGCGAGCCGTAATGCTGCGCATGATGCCCCGTCGCGGTAGCCGTCAGACGTCGGGAACCGGGGATAGGGTGAATGTCGCATTCAAAGTGCGGGCGGTTCTGCTGGATCCGGTCGTAGTTCCCCTGAAGCACGCGCGGATCGCGTCCGTCGGGAGTGGTGATCCACGGATGATGCGCTTGGGAAAAACCTCGGTCCACGTAGTCCCACCGCGTGTAAATGACCATTCCGTTATGATCGACATCCGGCTGCCACTCATTCGTTTCATGCGGGGAAAGCATCACGATGTCGCTTCCGTCACGGAGACACGAGTGCAGCGTGTAGCACGGAACAGGACGTCCATGACAGCGTCCATAGCCGCCGCGCCGCTCGGAAATGAAGATGATCCGGCCGTTCGGCAGATAGCACGGATCCAGATCGTTGAACGCTCCTTCCGTCAGCTGCGTCAATCCGGAAATAGACCGCGTTTCCGGGTCGAATTCCGCACGGAACATATGGTACGTATTTTCGGGAGTCCACTGGTAGGTGTGGCGCGGCTGTTTCGCATCCGTAGCGCAGAAGAGGATCTCCCGCGCATCGTAGTCCAGCTCCGGAGAGAGAAACGCCCACGTCGCGTCAAGTTCCGTCCCGGCATACTGGCCTTCCGCGACTTTCACCCCTTTCGTGAGGTCCACGACTTCCGGTTTTTCGCTGAACGCATTCTTCAGAACAAAAAGTCCGCCCCCCTGCCGACCGTGGAAACCAAAGAACTGGTCGCACATATGGTTTCCCTGCATTTCAGGTTCCGGCATATAGTGCCGCTTGATGAAAAGAAGGTCGGTGAAGTTGAGAAGCGGGTTTTTAAACGCGATCCTCTTGCGCAAGTCAGTGACTTTGGCGAAAAGCTCCTTCCGGCGCGCGATCTCTTCGACCGGAATTTCACGTTCTGCCTGCGTGAGAGTTTCCAGTTCCGCTTTTTCTTTCGTGAGATCCGGGGCGCCGGGGAGTGTCTCAAGTTTCTCGACCAGCGGTGTCAGACGACGAAGAACGATGTCCAGCGGGTCGCGGTCCGTGTCGAAAAGCGTCGCGGCCGGGTGGAACGCTTCGTCTTTCGCGTTCTGGCGCATTCCGGACTGGATCAGACGGGAAAGAGAGAGCCACTCGCAAGCATTCTCGTTCATCCGGTCGATCGGGTTTCCTTCGTCATCCATTCCAAGCGTCAGAAGCTGCGTATACGGTTTTTTCTCGCCGCAGTAGTCAATTTTCACCTCGATCCAGTCCTGGTGATCGTGTCCGTAGCCGTCAGGAAGCGTATCGCAAACGAGCCGGACGAAGGGCTGGCCTGAAAGATCAACGCGGAAAGATTTCGGAGCCTCTTTTCCACGCATCTCACCGGAACGCCAGAGCAGGCCGGTTTTTCCGTAAATCAGGAATTCTGCGTGTCCCTGACCATTGGTCTCATCATCGATCGCGACTCGTCCGGAGATCTCAGTTCCGCAATTTTCGGGAAGCATGATGAAGATCTCACCCGGCGCGTGATGTCCGACACCACGGGAGATCTTCTCGCCGCAGACCGTCAGTTCATTTCCGTCGACAGTCCGATTGGCCGCCGTCTGCCGCCAACCACAGGTCGTCTGTGAAAGGTCCAGCTCATCAAGCCAGATCGTTTCTGCCAAAACAGTACTTGCCCAAATGGTACTTGGCAAAATGGCACTTGCCAAAATAGCCAAAGTGAGGCAAAAAATCAAAGGAAAGGAAATGAAGTGGATCGGATGGAAGCTCCGGCAGGAAATCGGATATTTGCACATAACTTACGCTCCTGAAATGGTTGGCAGGTCGGGCCGGACACTCATCTCAGCCCATTGGCAGCCCATTATACACTCAATCGTCCGAAATGTCAAATGGACTATTGCGTATTTGGGGGTGAAATTTCATTTTTTGGGGAACCGACAACTGCGTACTAATTTCACCACAGAAGCCGCTGAAAACTCGCAGAAACACACTGAATATTAAACACGAAAAGCACGAAAAGCAGGAAAAAACGCAGATCTCACGAAATGTTTTTAAAAATTTTTTAAAAATTCATTTCGCATCTTTTCGTGCCTTCCATGAAATTCGTTCAGGACACGTTCCCCCATCATTCATCTTTTTTCAGTGTGTTTCTGCGCCTCTTCTGCGCTCTCAGTGGTAAAATGCGGTCCGGACCGGTACACACTTTCCGGAAGAGCCTTCTTTTGCGTGTGTTTCTGCGGCTCTCGGAATCACGGGCGCTGAACGTTCAGCACTCCATTTTCGTCAAATCCCAAGATCAGGATCTCTCCCGTCTCCGGCTGCTGCTCGAAGATCCATCGATTCAGCTTCTTCTCCAGCCGATCCTCCAGCAGTGTACGGATGCGCCGTCCGCCGTTTTTGATGTTCTGCGGCTCCGTCATCGCATTCTGCACGAACTGAAGGATCGAGGGCTCAAATTCAAGGATCAGTCCGCGTCTCTCCAAGGCGGAAGTCTTCAGCATCTGGAGAAACTTATCCCCGATCGCTCGTACGAAACCGGGACGCAGCATGTCGAACACGATCACATTATCGCCAAAACGATTTAGGATCTCAGGCCGTTTCAGCACGTGGACAAAATGGTCACGGACCTTTTCGAGAAAGTGTTTTCGCACGTAATTCTCGTAGTCCGGCTCTTCATCCGAAACACATCGTTCCTGCGCATTTTCGGACTCGGAAAAAAGCGAATCCGCCCCAATATTGCTCGTAAAGATGATGACCGACTGCGAGAAAAAAGCCGTCTGCCCCTTACTGTCCGTCAGACGTCCATCTTCCAGGATCTGGAGGAATTTGTCCATCACTTGACCATGCGCTTTTTCGATCTCGTCAAAAAGCAGCAGACTAAAGGGATTTTCGCGCACGAAATTGGTGAGCTGCCCACCTTCTTCGTAACCGACGTAGCCAGGGGGTGAACCTGTGAGCTTCTCCGCAGCATGCGATTCGGAGTACTCACTCATATCGAAACGGCGCAGACGCGCTTCATCGCCGAAGATCAGCTCCGCAAGCGCTTTGGCGAGTTCCGTTTTTCCGACCCCGGTCGGTCCCACAAAGAAAAAAACGCCCTTCGGTTTCCCAGATTGCCGAGTCGTGGGGGACATCGTGACGCCGACCGTCGCACTGATGAGCATCTCCACGATCGCATTCACCGCTTCCGGCTGTCCTTTGACCCGTTTTTCGATACTCGCTCGAGCGTCCTGGATCTTTCCGCGGCGATCTCCGGAATTGAACTTTTCCCACGGATCCTCTTTTTGGCCGTAACGGTAAAGTGAGATCAACTTCCGAAGTTCCCGCGGCTCGTCGATCGGGTCTTCCTCACTCCGATTCGCCAAAGCTCCAAGAGCCATGAGGTCCCAAAGCGTCAACCCCTGCGTTTGTTCCACGAATATCTGTGTATACTCGCTGCGCTGTGCGTCTGTCAGTTCTGAATTCCGCGTAAAGACGCCGAGGAAACCGTCTATGAAACGTTTTCTTTCCTCATCCAGAGGACTGGGGATCCGGATCAGCGCAAGCAGCGGATGTTCCTGGTAGAGCCACGCCGGGACAGCCGAAAGACGTGACGCGACGAGGATCAGCGCATTTCGACGGCCCGAAAGTCCTTCTTGGCGGATCGTCGCCGCTTCGATCAGGATCTTTTTCAGATGAAGCAGATACTCGCGTTCCGAGCGGCTCTGCCTCCGCGTGTCGTCAAACAGTTTGTCCGAAAAATGGATCACGACTGCCGTCGAGACTTGGTCCTGTGCCAAAACCTGCCGTAATTGCGGGATCGCATCCTCGGCACTTCGACTCCGCGACGCAAGACTGACGGGGACGGATCCATTTTCCTGTTCGCCCCCATTTTCCCCGGAACTGGAATGACGGTCCTCACCACCTGTCGGTCTCCCCGGCGTTTCCGTTTCCCGCCCTTTTCGGCTGAAAAGTGAACTGCGGGCAGCATCTCGCCGTTTCTGACTCGCAAGTTCAAACTCAGCAGCCAGTTTTTCCGCACGCGACGTAATGTAGGAACCTGACTCCGTGCGTGCTTCCGGCAAAACTTCCGAAGTACTTCGGACCGGAGCGTTCCTCGTTTCAGAATTCCCTGCAGTAGCGCCGTCTGCCGTACTTCCCGCCGTACTTCCCGCCGTACTTCCCGCCGCATTTCCTCTTCCGTTTCCCGCCCTGCCTCCATTTCCGTCAAGAAGATTCAGCAGGATCGGATCCATGCGTTCTGGAATTGCCGTGCGCATCCCGTCTGCGAGATCGTAGTGAACGACTAAGTGGTATTTTTGCGTCAAAAAGTAGTGATTCAAACACTGCGCAAGCAATGCTGTCCGCGGCCGCGCCTCATCCAGCAGATACCGATCATCCACATTTCCGTAAAGCAAAACGTGCTTTCCGCGTTCCAGCTGTGCGTGCATTTCATCCCGCCACGTTGAAACAGACGGTTTCTCCGCGTTCATTCTGTTTCCTCCATTCGCACTATTTATGCCGTTTATTTTATGCACATTACCCCTCTTCCATCGTTCTGTCCACCGCATCCGGAAGTTCCATCGCTTCCCGGGCGAGATCCGTCGGCGGCTGGTCCTCCCACTGGATCTTCCCCATCAGGATCCCGTGTTTCTCCAGCAAACTGTGCAAATGCTTCAACTGACGCTCCGCCTCATCGCAAGTACGGAATTCCTGTCCATTTACCGTCTGCTGCGGCATCGGAAATCCGTCGACCGCGTAGAGGATCGGCTCGCCGGCATCATGCGCAAAACGCACGTGGATCGTCTTTCCCTCAGGACGCGACGCCGTCAGAACGAGACCGGAAGCCGGATTTTCCCCATCCTCCAATTCCGGCTCGCTCATCGCAAATCCCAACTGCCTGAACTCTTCCTGGAATCGCGACACGATGTTTTGCCGTTTCTGCTCGTTTTCATACACACGGCCCACCGCCTCCTCAATACATTCCATTCCAAGCCGCCACTCCGTGATCAGATCCTCCACCTGTTTCAAATCTGCCGGTTTCGTCTCCCAGACTCTCTGGATCGCCTCAAACTCTTCCGTTTTCTGCGCGATCTCCACCTCCGCCCATCGGCGCACCGCAGGATCTTCCCACCACGAAAACCAACGATCCCGCTCCGCGTCCAGCCGCGTTCGGACCGCCTCCCAGCGCACGTTCCAAGAATTCACCTTCGGCATGATGTTCGCGACCGCCGAGTTCAGAAATCCCTGAAGCTGCTCCAATTCCCCTTCAAAATCCGCGCACTGTCTATTCTGGACCTTCCGAGCCAATCGACTCCGCCTGCATTCCAATTCCGCAGCCTCATCCGGAGCAAAAGTCTCCCAAAGCTGCGGCGGGACGGATCCCTCAAGCTGTTCCTGGACTTTTTCCAAACGCTCCAACTGCGAAACGGTCTCGAGAAATGCCTCCATCGACTTGCGCAGCCGATCCGCAGACTGCGTAAAACTCTCGGTATTTTGCGTCCGGCAGCGCGGCTGCATCTGCTCCAGTTCCCGTTCCAATTTCTCTGCCGTTTCCGCCAGGTCAGCCATTCGCCCAGGTGCCGCGCCCGCTCGTGCTCCACGCCACCACGCAGAAAGCGCCTCCAGCTGCTCTCCATTTTCCCGGCATCTGCGTTCCAACTCCAGTTCATCCTGTTCCAGCTTCCCTTCCAACCCGGAAAAAAGTTCCTCCGCCTGCAAAAGCGCAGAAGCTGCCGTCCTGGGATCCTCCTGCGCCAAAGCGTTCTTCAGATCCTCAAGCTGAACGGTGAGCCGCTGGTAAATTTCTGCATTTTCTCCCGTAATGAACTGACGATTCAACTGCCTCATCCCGGATGAGAGCTCCTGATGCCGTTTCTGCTGATCCATCAAAAGGCACGCCTTCCGAAGTTCCTCCGATCGCGCCCTCCAATTTCTTTGCAATTCCTGAAATTCCGCTCCTTCCGGCACCCCCCGAACCTGATCTTCCAAAGACGCCAAGTCCGTCAAACGAAGCACTCCCGGAAAACTGTCGTGCAGCTTCGGACGCTCCCAGAGTTCCGTTCGTGCCGATCCCAGTTCGCGGAGCAATTTTTCACGAGCCGCAAGCTGATCCGTCATGCGGTCAAGGACCTTCTGCTGCTCTTGGATCTTTTTCTGGACCCGGCGCGCATCCTCATCCCACGCAGCGTCGGAAAGTTCCTGCCGAAATCCCTCCACTGCCAGACGCATTTCTTCAAAGATCTCCCCTCCGGAAAAGCGATTTGCCTCGAAAGCCGTCCCAAGATTCTGTATCCTCTGTTCCTGAAGCTGAATATCCTGCTCAAGGATCCCGCAAAGGATCGCCAGACGCTGCTTCCGCCGGATCTCTGCCGCCTCACGGATCTGGATCTCCCGCAAGCGCTCCATCTCCTTCCGTTCTGCTTCAAGACGCCTCTGCTCAGCCTCGCTGAGATGCCAGTACGAGTACTTCGGAGTATCGCTCATTTTTGCCTGCTTTCTGCATACAGTCAATTACACGAAAAAGAAAAAACGACTGCTGGAAACGATTTCGCATCAACTATTCGCGTCCGCATACTACACACACTACACGCACTACACACCGTATCCAGCCGTCTGCCAAAGAGAGAAAACTCACGTTCCAGTATCCCGCCCGAAACAAAAACTCCTTCATTTCGGGCCAGGATACCATGAACTTCATTTCAACTCACCCGATCTCCGGATGCTTCCATGGCGCACGGTACGGCCGAGCAAGCAGTTTGTTGGCTTCCGGATCGTTTTTCACGCAAATGTTTTCCGGATCCCATTCCAGCACCGCACCGTTCATCGCCAGCGAAACGTTCGCCAAAATGCAGCATGATGCCGAAATGTACCCTTCCTCAATGTCCGAAACCGGGCGTCCGCGGTCCACGATACGCGCAAGGAAATTCCACATATGCGCACGGTTCGCACCAGCAACGTAAACTTCCAGCCCCGGTTCCGTCTCATCCGACGGGTAACGGTCGAATTCCTTTGCAGCGTTGACCATCTGCCACGGTTTCCCGTAGTATTTGAAGTCGCACGCCGTCGAATTCGCACGCAGTTTCCCGTTCGTCCCCAAGATCTCAGTCGCCCAGTACAGACGGCGGTCTTCCACCTCGCCCCACGCACGATGATGCCATTCCATCGTCAGATTTTCAAAATCAAAACGCGCAGACTGCGTGTCCGGGATCGTCGTCGTGCTGTCCGGAAAACCATAGCGTCCGCCATTCGACGTGATCCGCTTCGGCCAGCCAAGATTCAAAAGCCACCGTGCCATGTCGAGCATGTGTACCCCCATGTCGCCGACCTGCCCATTTCCGTAATCCATGAACGAACGCCACCCGCGTCTCAGCGACCGATAGTACGGATTTTTGGGTGCCGGGCCAAGCCAGAGATCAAAATCCAAAGACGCCGGCGGTGTCTCCGGCTGCATGATCGCACTGTGCCGCCGACCGTGCATACAGTACGTATTCACATAGTGGACCGTGCCAATTTCTCCGGAATCCAAATACCGTTTTTTCGCGTCGATCAGGATCGGCGTACTGCGGCGCTGCATCGCGACTTGAACGACTCGGTTCAAACGCCGGGCAGTCTTCCACATCGCAGCACACTCAATGACGTCCACTCCGATCGGTTTCTGAAGATAGAGATCACAGCCAGCCTCCATCGCAGCGATAGCCGGAAGAGCGTGCCAATGGTCCGGTGTCGCGATGATACAGACATCCAGTTTCTCATTCGCAAGCATTTCCCGATAGTCGCGATACAGATTCGGCACCTTTTTGGATGCCTGACGTTCCGCGACCAGTCTTCCCGCCTCCGTAAGGATCTCTCCATCCACATCGCACAAAGCCGCAACTTCGACCTTTTCGCCGCCGCACTGGATAAGACGGAAAACGTCGCTCTTTCCATACCACCCCGTCCCTATGACACCGGCACGGATCGGTTTTCCTTCCTTCTCCCAGAGTTCCCGGTCCGGATTCGTTTCCGGCGAGGCCATGACCTTGATCTCCGGCTCATCGGCGCGCAGCTGGGCGTTCGCCAACACTCCAAGACCCGCAAGTCCCAGAGAACCGGATGAAATGAAATTTCGTCTTGAAATCATAAAAAGCTCCTTGATCCAGAAAAATTTTAGGGCGGGATCTATTTGGCAAATCTGACGATTCAGCGATCCTCCGCACCACCGCAAACCGGAGCACTGGCCGACGCCTGCACTTTCCGGCTCTCTTTCAGTGCCGATTCCGCCTGATCGATCCTTTCAAAAAGGGAGAGAGACTGATCCGAAAAAAAATACTTCTGCCCGCCAAACTCACAAAGTCCCCCTCCGCCATCAAGCCACTCTTCTCGAACAGCATATCCGGCAGCGCAGATCTCTTTCAGCGCGGACTCCCAACGAACAAGGATCGGATCCATAAAAATCTCCTTCCTTTCGATGACTCACCTTTTCTTTCATTTTAACCTCTCTCCAAAAAATTTCAAGGGTTCCCGAAAAAAATTTTTCTTATTTTCTGAAGATCGATCCGCCAGAAACGAATGCCAAAACCGCACAGCTTTCCAAATTTCCTATTTTATTCCAATAATACCAAAAGCTCACTATGCAAAAAAAGCTCTTCGTTTTACAGAAGAGCTTTAGGATCACACCAATGCCGGACCTACTTCCTTTCGATCCGATTCGCAGGCCCCACGTCTGCCATTCCTTCGATCTCCACGAGAAGGTCCGGCCGGCACACATCCGCGATCGTATAGATCTTCGGAACGTTCGGGATCCGGCGTTCACAAACAGAACGGATCGTCTCGATATCCTCAGGACGCTTTATATACACACGCACGGAAACCAACCCGTCAAGCGGACACCCAAAACCAGGTCTGCCATGCGCTTTGAGATTTTCTTCCGAAATCAGGATCTCAATATTGTCAAGCGTCAATTCTGCCTGGTTCAGCGGATCGTCCACGTACCGCGTCTCCTGATCCGTGATACTTGCCGTTCCGGAGACAAAAATAATTCCCGAATCTTCACTCGCAAGCAGAAGCGCACGCGCAAATTTCGGACTCTTGATGCTGTACTGCTCGCCATAATCAAACGCAGAGGTCTGATGCGGATTTTCCAGCGGGATGACACACCCTTTCTCCGGTGCATCAAACTTGACAGCCAACGCGCTCATGACGACCGTATCGCCATTCGCTCCGATACCCGTGCTTGCAGGATAGACAGCATGCGTCCACGGTCTCGAAGTCAGTCCGTCAAAGAACCGAATGTCACGGAAAAAATCAGTACGCGCACGGTTCAGCTCCTTATACCGCTGCGTCTCGCCTTCCAGCTCACTGTACGTCGGCTCGGTGATATTCCCAAGGTAGAGCCAGGTACGGATCACGTTCTCAAACGGAATCTGCTGCGAAAGGAACGTTTTGTCCAACTCCTGAAACATTCCGACCGACTGCGAATACATGCTCCAGGAATAATCTTCCGGTTCCTGCTGACACGCGTAGTACCAAGAAAGACCAGAGTGTTTCAAGATCGTGAGATTTTCCTTTTCGTGAATGATCTGAGGCGCATTTTCACCCAAACCGCACTCCTGCGCGATCACTTCCACTGCCAAAAGCTGACCATCACACGGCGCCTGCGGAACGAAAACATTCACCGGCAGCGCGGCACCATACGATCTGCGCCAAAATTCCTGGCAAAAATGCCGATCCTCATAGTTCTTAAGAAAAACGGTCTGCTGGATGACCTGAGCACTCGGCGCATTTTGTGATATGCAGATACGGATCTGGTCCTCTACAGCCTGAAGCTGGACCGAAAGCGGTTCTGCAAGAAGTTCTTTGGGAGGAACGACTGCGATGAGCAAATGAACAACATCGAAAGTCTTGGAAATCGTGCAAGTGATCGTACTGGATTTTTCGTTCATTGTGTGCGTTTCACCTAACTTAAAAGGCGGGCGTCTGTCTTTTCCCAAAATACAAAATAAAACGGGAAAAGGAGCTGCGACTGCTGCGCAATGATCAACTCAACTTAAATTCTAAACAAAAGTTTCCGTCCCGCTGCCGCCGAGAAACATTCGGTGGGTCTCGACCAAAACAGGACCAAAACGAAACTTATCCTATACAGTGTACCCGAAAATAGGGGGGATTGTCAAGACCGGAAAACCGATTTTATTCCAGATTCATGAAAAAAAATGGAAGGACCTCAACACAATCGGTAAAGTTTATCGATTTTACACGACCCAACAGCTTTCCAAAATAAAAAAGACCTCCAAAATGGATCCTGAACACACGAAAGGCGACACTTATGGCTGCTGGCGCAAACCCCTGACCAGGTTCGTGCTCTCCCGTTGCCAGGACCCATTCTGAAGGTCCTCTCAATAAAAAGCATTCTACCAGATTTTTCATTTCACGGAAGGGGGGGCGGTGGAAAAAACGCACCTTTTTTTAAATTTCCAGCAAAAAAATCTGTTTGCCCCATTGATATTGACCAAAAATCAAGTTACCGCCCGCTCCTTGATCTCAAAATCGGCAAAATTTAGGAAAAATTTCCCCAGAGATTCCCCCTTGACAACATTTTCACCCCATGTTATAATCATGTTTACACTTGTGGTGACTAACGAGGTTTTTAGAAATTGCCTGTTTAAAAACAGAAAATTTTTGAGATCGCCTAAAAAATTTGCATAAAATCGGATCCTCCGTCTCCTAATAATATTACAGAGTTAAAAAATTCCCATTTCCATT
>JAFQOH010000151.1:0-6024 GCA_017403345.1 Thermoguttaceae bacterium | reverse complement strand
TGAAACGTTTTGGTCTGGATACTTTCATCCTTTTACTTTTTGTTTCGATCCTTGCAGCCTGGCTATATCCAGCACCTGGAATCGATGAGAGTTTTTTTTCTCTCTCAACGGCCGCAAAATATGGAGTCTCCGCGGTTTTCTTCTTTTACGGTGTTCGGCTGAATTGGAAGAAGATCTGTGAAGGGCTTGCGAATTACCGACTGCATTTAGTCGTGCATTTTTCGACGTTCTTGATCTTTCCGCTGATCCTGCTTCCGCTGACGTTCTGGTTCACTCAGAATGCGGATGCAAATACGCGCTGGCTGTGGTATGGGGTCTTTTTTCTCGGAGCCTTGCCATCAACAGTTTCATCTTCAGTCGTAATGGTCAATATTGCGCGCGGAAATGTACCTGCAGCGATCTTTGATGCGGGAATCTCCAGTCTTCTCGGTGTTTTTGTGACGCCGCTTTGGATGCAGATATTCGTTGGTGCGTCAGCGGGCGGCCAGCCGATAGGCGGTGTGGTTACAGACCTAATACTGTTGGTCATCGTACCTGTCATTTTAGGGATCAGTCTTCACGGTGTACTTGGCGCTTTTTCACAGCGTTACGACAAGATGCTTCGGCGATTTGACCAGAGTATCATTCTCACGATCGTCTACACATCTTTTTGTCATTCATTTGCGAAGCATATGTTTGACGGAATGTCTTTGCGGACACTGATCTTGCTTTCGATCGGCATGATCGTCCTGTTTTTTACAGTTTATTTTCTTGTCGCAGGAGTTTGTCGAGTTCTCCATTTCAATCGTGAGGACCGGATCACGACACTGTTTTGCGGGTCTAAAAAATCGTTGGCTCATGGGGCTGCAATGTCGAAAGTCATTCTGGCAGACCCACAGCTTGCGGGCGTTCTCCTTTTGCCGACCATGCTTTATCACGCGTACCAATTGATCATTGTGAGCATCATCGCGCAGCGTTTTGCCAAGGAGAAGTAAGCCGTTCCACGTGAAACGTAAAAACGCGAAAACAAAAAAGGAAGCATGACGCTTCCTTTTTTTCGAGTCTGTCTTTTTTTCGAGCCGGTTTGAACTTCACAGTTTAAATACGCACAGCGCTTTTCTTTCTACTGTTCGATCACAGTTCGTCTTTCGACGTTTCCATCCATTTTTTAAGTATTTCAGGTTCAAAGAAACTTTCTGTGATGGTTTCGATCTTACCGGCGTCGCATGCTTTTGCGATCTGCGGTTTGATCGGGAGCTGAGCGAGGATCTCCAGTCCGTTTTGAGCAGCGTATTCAGAAAGTCGGCTTTCCCCGTAGATGAAGATCTTTTTGCCGCAATCATCGCACTCGACCCAGCTCATATTTTCGACGATCCCCAAGACAGGAACTTTCATCATTTCAGCCATTTTGAGTGCTTTACCGACGATCATGGAAACCAGCTCCTGCGGCGAAGTCACGACAACGATCCCGTCGACTGGGAGGGACTGAAAGACGGTCAGTGCCACATCTCCTGTTCCTGGCGGCATATCGACGAACATAAAATCCACGTCGTCCCAAATCACATTCGACCAGAACTGTTTTACGACCCCAGCGATGATCGGACCGCGCCAGAGAACGGGATCCGAGGGATCTTCCAGGAGGTGGTTTACGGAGATCAGCTTGATGCCGGTTGCAGAAATTTCCGGGAATATTCCTTGGTCGCATCCTTGTGCATGACGTTCCGTTCCGAACATTTTGGGAATAGACGGACCAGTAATATCCGCATCGAGGACCGCAGTTTTCCAGCCTTCACGCTGTGCCATGCTTGCAAGAAGGCCCGTCACGAGCGACTTTCCGACGCCTCCTTTTCCGCTGACGACAGCGATGACTTTTTTTACACTGCTAAGTTCGTTTAGGGCTTCCTTTTCAGGGGCTTGGTGACGGCTCGCGCAGTCTTTGGAGCAGGAACTGCATTGGTGATTGCATGATTCTGACATAAAATAGTCCTTTCTTTAATTGAATATTTTAAAATTCTGATTATTAAAGCTCGATCGATTCCCAGTATCCATGAGAGCCGATTGAGTTCCATAAATTCTTGATTTTTTCGCATTTTAGCCAAGATGTTGCCATACTTGCAGCCGGTTCATTAAGAACGAGGCCGACTGTTCCTGTACGGTGTCGATCGAGGATCCATTGCAGTGCCGTTTGAAGACGTTCAAAGGCATTTCTAAAATGTTCACCATTGGGCGGCATTACTGTGCAGGGATCTTCGAGCATCTGACGATAGATCCTAGGGTGGTTACGGCGGATCTGTTCGACCCGCATTCCTTCCCAGAGTCCTTGATTCTGATTTTGAAGGCCTTTCAAGACCTTTTGCGGGATCCCAAGCTGTTTGGCGATCTTTTCGGAGGTCTCGCGGGCGGAAAGGCTTGGAGAGGAATACAGCTGGGCGATATTCTCAACATTCAGCTCCTGAGCCAGCTGGACGGCCTCTTTTTTTCCGGTCTTAGTCAGCGGGAGGTCCAGACTTCCGTGTAAATGCCGTCCTTTATCGAACGCTGTTTCTCCCGGACGGATGATCAGGATCCGGAATGTTTTTTGTGTCAATGAAGTTTTCGTCAGATACTTTGACGAAAATCTTGGAAGTATAGTCATGTATTTTCCTGTATTTTAAAGGTATGGATCCATCCATTTCCTGTCAGGATAGTTACTGTTTCAGTGTACGATCCAGTTTTTCGAACTGTTCTTGGATCGAGTTTCCGCAGAAGATCGCTGTTCCCATCACGAGACCTGACGCACCGCTGTCTCTGCAGTCCGCGAGAGTGTTTTCATTAACGCCGCCATCCACACTCAGGAGCATACCTGAAGGTGCCCAAGAGCGCAGCAGCGAGAGTTTATCTTTGGCGCCCGGATCGAATTTTTGACCTCCGAATCCCGGCATTACGCTCATGACGAGGACATTGTCGCAGTGCGGGAGGTAGGGTTGCAGGAGTTCCACATCCGTTTGCGGAATGATCGACAGACCGGCGGCGCAGCCGAGGGATCGGATCTTTTCCAGTGTGGTTTTTGTGCGATATTTTAAGTTTGGGATCTGTTCCTCATCCGCCAGGAGGCAGCCATTTCGGGCAAAATTTTTCCCAGGCGATTCAAGATCGGCCATGGCTTCGAGATGGAAGGTGATGCCGTCTGCCCCAGCTTTACGGAACGTTTCAAAGTAGGGTTCCGGGTCGGAAAGCATCAGGTGAACATCTAGGACCAAATCGGTCGTTCTGCGGACAGCTTCTACGACGGGCAGTCCAAAACTGAGATTAGGGACAAAGTGTCCGTCCATGATGTCCAAATGCAGACCTTCGGCTCCCGCACGTTCCAGCTCGCGAATATCCCGTTCAAGGTTCGCAAAATCGCAAGCCAAAAGTGAGGGAAGGATCACACGTTTTCCCGGTAAGGCAAGGGTCTGGTACCGGATCATGGGCGAGTTCCATTCGAGCATTAAATTTCCTCCAAAGGTTAAAGTGGATCATCAACATTTTTATTATAGCATATTTTCAGAGGATCGAAAGAGAAAAAGGAGATATTTGTTGATCTTTCATGAATAAGATGAGATTTTGGTTTGGTATAAATGGGTCATATTGGAAAGATGGGATATTTGGGATGTTTGGTTTGTTTCTGTTGTTCCGAAATTGAAGAGAAATTGTGAAAATTTTGGAATATTTTTTGAAATTTTAAGTTTCGGGACTTGACGGAATGAGAAAGGTGGATAATAATAGAGAAACTATAAGAGTTTGTGTTCCAAACGCAGAGTTGAAGCGGGTCGAGGCATGTGCTGGAAGCGGCAAGTGCGGCGGTCCAGTTACGCTGTGTTTATCGGCAATTAATTTTAGGGGAAACGATAATGAAAAAAATCACGATGATCTTTTGCGGTCTTGCACTGCTGGTTTCTGTTGGATGTGGTCCGAGCAAACCGGATCCGGTCCTTATCCCGCCGTTTGATCCGGGGGCGATCGCGTCGAAAGCGATGGAACTCTACGATAAGAACGGTGATAAAAAGCTGGATGCGGATGAATTGAAAGCGGCCCCGTCAATTGCTTATTCGGCCAAATCGATCGATACGGATGGCGACGGCGCAGTCAGTGAAGCGGAAATTTCTACGCGAGTTCAGGCATGGATCGAACGTAAAGTTGGCTTGACCTGCCCGAATCTGAGGTTTGAAGACAAGTCGCACAAGCTGCCGAAAGACTGCAAAGGCAAGAATGTCGTTCTGACGCCGGATCCCGTTATGTGCGGTATCATCACGAAGGCGACGACTCCGATTCCGATCGGTGACAACGGTCAGTGCAATCCGACGACTCCGGATAACCAGGAAAATCTTTCCGGTATGCCTTACGGTTTCTACAACATCGAGATCGAGGGGACCAGCTACAAGAATCTTGGTATCGAGGTTTTTGACGATGCGAAAGACATCGATATGGATTCCTTTATCATTACGCTGAAGAAGGGGAAATAGTCTTTGGCTGAAATTCAGAAAAAGGGTACGTGCATTGCGCGCGTACTCTTTTTTCATTTGATCAGATGCAGAGTGCAGCAGCAGGCTGGTGGCGGAAGTGGCAGAAACATCGAATAATGTGAGAGTGGGAGAGGTCTCAAAGGCCCGCGTCGTCTGTGATTTTCTCTGGAGTTTGATGGGGGTCGCTTTAATGCACGCGGTCCTCCAGTTCTGGTTTTATCCGCAGATGAACCGCATCTATGGTCCGGAATGGATGGGGAAGATCCTTTTTCTTGTCTCGTGGGTCTCGGTTTTTGTGATGGCTTTTGGTATCGCGCTGGACAATACTCGCCTCGTGACGCGATTTCGGTTTCATGCGGAAAATGGGGATTTTAATCTGCTCCTCATCTTTTTTTCCGGAATCGCTCTCCTTTGCTGTTTTCCGGCACATCTCCTAGTTTTCCCAGAAAGCAGTCCGTGGGTGTTGGCGCTTTGGGTGATACTTACTCTTGTGCGGTTCTATTCGGCAGTTGAGTTTCGGCTGACGATCAACACAAAGGGATACTTTGTCTATCATGCGCTTTTGGCGCTCGGATATGCCGTCGGAGCGAGTCTTATGTGCCGAGGTCTGGATTGGATGTGGGCATTTTGTCTCGGAGAGGCCGCGGCGTTGGGATATGCTGCTTTTGTGGGAAAAATATACCGTCCGCCATTCTGGAAGCATGAGAATCTGAAGAAAACATTTCATAGTGCGATGACGCTTGCCGGAGCGGGACTGTTGAATCAAGGGGGACAGAATCTCGATAGGATCGTGCTTCCAGTGTTGGTGGGAGCGCTGGCGAATACGCAATTTTACGTTGTGTCGCTACTGGGAAAGATACTTTCTATGTTTACCGCGCCGATGAACAGTGTGCTTATCAGCTACCTCTGCCAGACAGACAAAAAAATGAGGCGGAAGGATTTTTTGCTTCTTAGCGGCGCTGTTGTGATGGTCGCCGGCGTTTTTGGCGGGGGGTGTTGGATCGCGACGCCCTATTTTCTCCGTGTTTTTTATGCGGATCTTTACGAAAGCACGGCATCGCTCGTCTTTATCGCGACCCTTGGACAGGTCGTGGGATTCTCGTCGATGCTCTTGCTGACAGCGGTCCTGACGGTGACAGAGGAAAAATGGCAGCTGCGCATCCAGGGGATCTATGCCCTGCTCTTCATCGTGCTCGCGGTGCCGATGACGAAAATGTGGGGACTTTGGGGATTTGCAATGGCGATACTTTCAGCAAACAGCGTGCGATTTGGATGCGCTTTTGTGCTTGGGTTTGTAAAAACCTCTGCGGAAGATCATCCGAAAAAGGGACGTATCCTGTAAATTTGCAGCGTGAAACAAGAAAAAAATAAAAAAGTTAAAAATGCGTTTGGTTCGTAAAAACACGGGGTGCGGCGTTGGTTTTTGGAGGTTGGTGTCGAGAAAAGTTGAAAAAAAAGGCGGGACCCCCCTTGAAGGATTTTCAGAATGTGTTATATTATCTCGCATCTTAAGTGAAAGCAATTGAACTTAAGAGAAAGTCAAGTCTTCAAAAGACTGGCT
>JAFQOH010000150.1:0-31860 GCA_017403345.1 Thermoguttaceae bacterium | reverse complement strand
CTGGGGAGAAAATCAGTCCAAGCCCCATTCGTCCTTGACCTGATCCCCTGTGGAAAATACTTCCCAGCTTGAATGCTGAACCAGGTAAAAAGGTAAATTTCAAAAATAATTAAAATTTTGACAATTTACCCCCTTGACTTGAATACAGAAACTCCCAAGTTGGCCGCGTTTTTTAGGAAAGCGACGCGAGACGCGCCGCCTCCCAAAACGACCTTCTGCTGCGCGATTTCTACCTGACGATCAACGAATGGCGCATCCTGAACCACAGGGATCTCCCCAAAGGCAACCCCCGCATCATGGTCCCCATGACGCTTCGCCAGCCGCGGCATGATGGCCTCCCTGCCGCAAATGTCGTCTCCGCGATCTTCCTGGACCGCTCGAAACGCCAGATCAGCGGAGATCCCCAGAAACTCCTGGAAAGCATCCATCAGGAAATGGTCTGGGCAAAGACTCACGATCAAAAATTCGTCTTCATGCAGATCATGTACCTCCTGCAAAAAGTCCCCGGTCTGCTTCCATTTTTCCTGAACTCCTCGAAATGCCGGACGACCGGAATCCTTTCCAATCTCGGAAGAGTCATGGAGCACGCACCGGTCCCGCGAGATCCGGACGGAAAGATCAGGCACGGAGACTGCGTTCGGATTCCATCGACGCAGCCCCGCCGATCCGATTCAAAACGCTCATTTCATTCTCGGCCCTCACGTACGCGCAAGCTCTCCGCCTCTGCCTCCGCTACGATGACCGGTTTATGAAACCCAAAGACGCGGACGGTTTCCAGCGCATTTTCCACGAAAAACTGATGGGATGAGCCTTCTGAAATGTCCGCCTGTCCCCCAATCGCCCGCTAAAAGTTCACGCTCTCGGCGGGTTTCTTTTTCGGTCATTCGGCAAATTTCCTGAAATGAGTCAGACACGTGCAGCACTTCCGGCTTGGAAACTTGACTGCACGCAGACGGATGCTCCGCACAGGCGCACATCCAATCGTATCCGGGGAAGAAAGAGGGCATTGCCGCGAAACAAAAAAATTTGTGCATTTTACAGAAAATTCTAAAATTTCCCCGAGGGACTCCTTGTGCGCACTCCGAATATGGTGTAGAATTGAAGATCGTACGGTTTCTCAGATGGAAGAAGCCGAAGCTGTTTTTGTCTGATTTGCTGCCGTTTTTTTCACCGTCCGGCACACAAATACCGGAAGGAACTGAAAGGAGAAGCCCATGAAAACGCCAAAATTCCGATTCCTAAGCGTCTGTCTGAGTGCCATTTTGTTCTTCCTGGGCATTTCGGGGCATTCCGCTCCAGTCTTTGCATTCGAGGCGAACGATCCCAACTTTCACGAAGGAACGGACTCTGAGCGCATCGAAAAAGCGATGGCGAATGCCGAGGCGTTCGGCGGAGTCGTCCGGATAACCCGCAGAGTAAAAAAAGACGCCAATGACCGCGATTTCTGGCTGATCGACCGGGCGATCCTGATTCCGGGCAATACGACGCTCATTCTGGAAAACTGCGTCGTGAAACTCTCCAACTCGGCACGCGACAATCTGATCCGCTCCGCAAACTGCGGTCTTGGGATCGAGTGGCCGGAAGAGATCCGAAACGTTCACATTATGGGGATCGGACATGCCGAGCTTCAGGGAGCAGATGATCCGCGCTCCACCGGCGACAGCCAGAAAGTCCTTGGAGTGCGCTCTTATGGAACGGATGCCGGAAAAGAAGGCGAGAGTCAGTACGGCGACTGGCGAAATATTGGGGTACTCTTAGCCTGCGTTCGGGACTTTTCCATCACGGGCATCACCATCCGCGAATCGCACTGCTGGGGAATATCGCTGGAAAAATGCTCATTCGGACAGATCCGAAACATTACCTTCTTCTCCACGGAACAGCGTACCATCAACGGCAAACCGGAAATGACGCGGAATCAGGACGGTCTCGATCTGCGCAAAGGATGCCATGATATTCTGATCGATACGCTCCACGGGTACACCGGCGATGATCTCATCGCCCTGACGGCCATCGGCACCACACTTCGTCCCGGCGGAATGCTGCAGAAAACCGAAGTCAGCGGCATGGATGCGCTTGGACCGCAGAACGACATCTGGAACGTAACGGTGCGGAACGTTTTCGGACACTCCCACGGCGGACATCAGATCGTCCGGATCCTGAACGCTTCAGGGATCAAGATCCACCACATCACCATCGACGGCGTGATGGACACTTCACCGGCTGAGATCACGGACCGGGCGACCGTCAAGATCGGTGACGTCGTTCCTTCATTTGGCGGCCGGGCACCCCTGGGCGATACGTACGCCATCATCGTGAACAATGTGCACACGAAATCGCATCTGGGAGTCGTCGTACTTGGTTCCCTCTGCGACTCGGTCATTTCGAATGTCGTGAATCTGAATCCCAATACGACGGGCGTTTCTTTCCAATGGGATGGAAACACTACGAGCGATCCGAATCAGGCTGGAAACGCGAGAAACGTGAAGGTCTACGGCATCATCGACCCGCAAGAATAGAGCGTTTCCGAGCGTTCCAACGCATTTTCGAGCGGGATCTTGCGTAATTTCTCAAAAATCTTTCGTTTTTGTTCCCGGAAACGCTTGACTTACGGAAATTCGCAGAGTATAATGGAATGGACTTTCAGGACAAAATGCCTTGAGAGTCCGTTTTTTCCAAAGATCCCGTTTCATTTCAGACCGCGCACGATACCATGTCCGTAATCCTTGAACGTTCCTTTTGGCTCATTTTGGTTTTGGCGCTGATCCCGCTCTGGCTCCATTGGAGAAAAGGGCTGACCCGGCAGTCGAAACTCCGTGCATTTTCGATACTGACGCTTCGCTGCGCCTGGTTCATTCTGCTCGTTCTGGCACTCATCGGCCCCGTGGTGACGTGGAAGAATTTCTCGAAATTCGTCGTCTGTGCCGTCGACCTGAGCAGCAGTGTCACGGAAGGAAACATTTCGGAACGGCTCCCCGATGCTGAAAAAGTTTTGGACGGCGATCAGTGCATCGTTCTGCCTTTCGCAGAACATCCTGGCAGGCTCCGGAGTCTCGAAACGGCTTTTTTCGACTCGAATTTCGCCTGCGGGAGTTCGGCACTGACGAATCTTTCCTCCGCATTGGGAGCAGCTGCAGCCCTGGCTCCGGAAGATTTCGTGCCGGAAGTGATCCTCTACTCGGACGGCATCTCGAATCTAGGACCAATGCCTCAAAACGCAGGCGAGTCCGTCCCGATCCATTTCGTGCAGCTTCCCTCGCCGTTTGCGGCGGACTCTGACCTCCCCGAAACGTGGATCGAACGTTTTTCGGCTCCGGTCTCGGCCTACGAAGGGGAAGTGGCGGGGATGGATCTTTTCGTCCACGCGACGCATGCGCTGGGCGAGTTGAAGATCGACCTCTACCGAAACGGAGAGCTGGCCGAATCGCAGATGCTCGTTTTTGAAAAACCGGGGGTCCGCGGCGTCCGTTTTCAGGTCTCTGTCACTCCGAGATCCAGCGATTCCGGATCCAGTGAAAAAAGTCCTCTGACGGAATGGAAAGCCGTGATCCATCCGGCAAAAGAATTCGACTCAAGCCCTCAAAATAACGAGATCGCAGCCGTGACGCGCATCGTGCCGCACGAAAAGATCCTTCTGGTGGAGCGTTCCGAAAACCTCGGTGAGCTTCTGCGCGGAGTTCTGAAAAAAGAGTTCATCGAAGTGGAAACGTGCCTCCCGGAAGAAATGCCGGTCTCCGTCGAAGCACTCCAAGCGTACGGGCTGGTGATCCTCTCGAACATTCCGGCTCCGCGCATTCCGGAAGGGGCGCTCTCTGCTCTGGAAACCTACGTGTCCGTTCACGGCGGCGGTCTGCTCGTTGCCGGCGGCGACCAGGCATTTACCTCCGGCGGGTATCGCGGTACACCGATGGAAAAACTCCTTCCGGTCTTCTGCCTCGAAAACAAAAACCGTCCGCGTGAAGGTCTGGCCCTCGCGCTGGTCGTGGACCGATCCGGATCGATGCAGGGAGAAGCGATCGCATTGGCGCGCGAAGCAGTGAAGGGGGCTATGAACGTCCTAGGCGAGCAGGATCAGGCTGGCGTGCACATTTACGCGGATACGAGCGGCTGGGTCGTGCCGTTCTGCAGAATGACGGAGAAAAACAAAGCGAACGCATTCCGCGCCATTGACCAGATCACTGCGATCAGCGGCACGAACATGGATCTCGCTCTGGAAAAAGCGGCACGCGCCCTCGCAGACGTCTCGGCAGAACGAAAGCACATCATCGTCATGACCGACGGCATCTCCATTCCTGCAAACTTCATGGCAACGGCTCAAAAAATCCGAGACGCAGGGATCACACTCTCCACCATTGCTCTCGGCGCAGAAGCTGAACCCAACCTGCTTGCAGACATCGCCCAGGTCGGAAACGGAAACGCTTACGTCTGTCTCGACCCGGTATCCATGCCGGAGATCTTCGCTGTGGAGACTGCCTCGGCCGCCAAGATCGGAGTCGTGGAAGGACGCACGCCGGTGAAGCAGCTCTCCTCGATCCCTGGATTCCTGAACTTCGACTTCACGAAAGTCCCGCCCCTTCTCGGGTACGTCCAGACGGCGGCGAAACCGGAATCCCGTGTCATTTTCGCCTCAGGATCCAAGGACAGAACGCAGACCGGCGACCCGATTTTGGCGTGGTGGAGATTCGGACGCGGAAAGGTCGTCGCATTCACCTCCGACATGGAATCGCCGCACTGGCTCCAGACCTGGCGCGGCGGCTGGCCCGATTTCGACCGATTCTGGGGAAGGCTCGTCGCGCACACGATCCGGAAAAACGAAACGAACGATTTCCGCATCCAGACCGCTTGCCGCGGAGACTGGCTCTCCGTTTCCCTCACGCTTCCCAATGACCGAACGCTCGATAGAACGCCGGAATTGAAGATCGACGGAAGCTCGCCCGTTCCGCTTTTGCCCGTCGCTCCGGGAGTTTACGGCACGCGGACCAAAATCATTCCGGGACGTAAATACGATCTTCTCCTGACAGCCTCCGTCAATGGCCAGACGCAAACGTGGGCCGCAACGACGGTGCAGACTTTCACGGACGAATTCCTCCCCGACCCGCGATTCGACATGACGGACCGAATGATGGAGATCGCACAAGAAACGGGCGGAACGCTGGATCCTGTCCCGGCGTCGCTCTTCCCGGCAGGAAGATCCGACGAAAACGCACGTTTTGTCCTTCAGACTCTGCCCGTCTGGCGATTCTTCCTCCTTCTGGCGCTCCTCCTTTGGATGGCGGAACTGGGACTTCGGCGTGCGAAAAGCTGAGCGGAGAGACGCAGAAACACACTGAAAAGAAAGAGAAAAAAAGGCACAGTGAACGTGCCCTGACACGAATTTCACGGAAAACACGAAAAGACTCGAAAGATTTAAAATATTTTTGATCGCCTTTTGGTGTATTTCGCATTTTTTCGAGTTTTTCGTGCTTCCTTTCAGTGTCTTTCTGGGAACTCTTCAGTGTCTTTCTGGGAACTCTTCAGTGTCTTTCTGGGAACTCTTCAGTGTCTTCCGTGGTGAAAGCGGTACGCAGCTGCGGATGGACCGTCATTTCAGCGCTGACGCGCAAAAGAGACGTACGCCAGACAAAATGCCGTCAGCGCGATGGAGAGCAGAAAGAAAAAAATGTGGCTCAGTTCCCAGAACCCGCCCCCTTCGAGAAAGATCCGCGGCAGCGCCTCGATCCCGTGACGAAGCGGATTGGCGAGCATGGCGGTCTGGAATCCTTCCGGCATCGATTCCAGCGGAGTCCCCATCCCGGAGAGCATCGAGAACGGCACGATGACCAGAAAGATCCCGATGAGCGACTGCTGAAGATTCCGCGTCAGGCTGGAAATGAACAGGCCGATCGAAATGGAAGCGGAGAGAAACGTCCCAAGCAGCGCCGCAAGCAGGAACCAGGATCCCTGAAACGGCACCTGAAACCAGAAAAGTGTAAAGACGAGACAAATCGTGATCGGTCCCATCGCGATACAAAACGTCGCGAGTCCCTTAACGAAAAGCAGCTCCCACGTACCGAACGGCGTCATGCGAAGCTGCTCGAAGGTCCCTTCTTCACGTTCCCGGGCAATGGAGAGCGCGCTGATCATCAGGACGTCGATCAGCGTGATGAGCACCAGAAGCGTCGGTACCATAAAGTACTGCATGTTGAAATTCGGATTGTGCCAGCCGCGGGTCTCGACGCGGAATGAGCCGAAATTCGTGCTCCGAGACGTCAGATCGGACGCATAGTCCCGCAGGATCTCCGCAGCATAGAAAAGCGCCATGCCTGCACTGCTCGCGTTTCTTCCGTCGACCAGGACCTGCACTTTCGGCACAGAATGTCCGGAAGCCGCACGCGCAAAATCAGGCGGAATGACGACCGCGAGCTGGATCTTTCGATTCTCCATCCGGGACTTCAGATCCTCTTCCGATTCCAG
Organism: Thermoguttaceae bacterium; assembly: GCA_017403345.1. Taxonomy (GTDB): domain Bacteria; phylum Planctomycetota; class Planctomycetia; order Pirellulales; family Thermoguttaceae; genus RGIG3701. Next base: position 25,410 of record JAFQOH010000150.1, on the reverse strand, counting down.
ATCCGGCTGCATCGTGAAAGTGGGAGAGCCGGCGAAGCGCTCTTTCACCTCACGGGACTCTGCGGTCTGCGAGCGATCCAGAACCGCACAGTCCACCTCTTTCAGATCCAGCGTCACGGCATACCCGAGCAGTGCGAGCTGGATGATGGGAGGCACGAAAAGCGACATACGCATTTTCGGACTCTTCACGAGCTGCAGAAGCTCTTTTCTCAGGAGTGCCGCGAGGCGGTACAGAACATTCATGGACAGGATCCTTCCTTTCTCCGTTTCGTGTTCAATGCTCAGGTTCCGATGCTCAGGTTCCGATGCTCAGGTTCCGATGCTCAGGTTCCGATGCTCAGGTTCCGATGCTCAGGTTCCGATGCTCAGGTTCCAATGCTCAGGTTCCGATGCTCAGGTTCCGATGCTCAGGTTCCGATGCTCAGGTTCCGATGATCTGCGTTCCGTGCAGGATCCCTGTTCATTTCTTTCCCAATTCCGCCGATCTTTCCGACGCAGCCCGTACCGCCTCGTACATCGCGGCACGAACTCCGTGGGCTTCCAGTTCACGCATTCCAGCAATCGTCGTACCGGCCGGCGAAGTGACGCGGTCTTTCAAAACTCCGGGGTGCTCACGCGTTTCGAGCACCATGTCCGCAGCCCCTCGCACGGTCTGCGCAGCGAGGATCGTGGCCACATCGCGCGGCAGCCCCATCATGACACCCGCGTCGGAAAGCGCCTCGATCACGAGGTAAATGTACGCAGGTCCAGACCCGGAAAGCCCCGTGACGGCATCCATCACGTGCTCGCCGACGTGGAAACAGCGTCCGACGCTCTTCAAAAGGGCGCAGGTGATCTCAAAATCCTCGTTCGTGACGGTCTCCGACTGGCAGAACGCGATCGCCCCCTGCCCGACGAGACACGGCGTATTCGGCATGACGCGCACTAGATGGGTCTCTTCACCCAGCCCGGCTTCCAGTTTCACAAGCGGGACCCCGGCACAGATGGAGATGATCAAATGCTCCTCTCTGACGCATTCCGCGATCTCTTCCATGACATCCGGAAGGACCTGCGGTTTGACGGCCAGAATGATGACGTCGCAGGAATCCATCACGTCGCAGTTGCAGTCCGTGACCTCGATCCCGGTCAGAGCATGAAACCGTTCCCGGCTTGCTTCGAAGGCGTCCGAGGCCAGCATATTCTCGACCGGCACACCCGCTTTCGCCAAAAACCCCTTTGCAAGTGCCGCAGCCATCTGCCCCGCTCCAATAAAACCGATCCTTTTCGCGATCTGCATGAACTTCCTCGTGCTCTCTCTTTCAATAAAACCTTACGCACAGGATCTAGGAACAAACGAAACAAAGTGTCCCGAGACCGTCTGCGTGTGTGCGACAAAATATACTTCCACATTCTACCTGAAACCCTCAAAAATTCAAGCACGCCCCCCCGAAAATCCGGGAAATTTTGAAATTTCTGAAAAAATTATTGGAAATTTTCAGGAAATTTGAGGAAATTTTGCAAAAATCGCGTTTCAGGCCTTGACGAAATCGGAAAAATATGCAAAGATAGAGATTATTGGAAGGCAATCTTTTTTCCGAAACAGTACCGTCTGCCGCTTCCGACCAAAAATGCACGCCAGACATCCGGAATTTTTTCGCCGGATGCCCGGGGTCGTGTTTTTTTTGTGTTTTTGTATCCGATCGGCAGAAAAACTCCCGGCCAAAAGATCGTCTTGCTTTTTTGCTAAAATCATTTGGAGAATGGAGAAATCATGTCATCAGATATTTTTATGACTCAAAAGGGCTACGACAAACTGCGTGCAGAAGTTCAGCACATGGAACTTGTTGAAATGCCGGTCATTCTGGAGCGGATCGCAACGGCCCGCGCAGAAGGCGATTTGAGCGAAAACGCCGAATATCACGGAGCACGCGAATCTCAAGGACTGCTTCAGGCAAAGATCAACGAGCTGAAGTACAAATTGAGCATGGCGAAGATCGTCGATATGGCCACGCTTCCAAAGGATGAAGTCTGCTTCGGCTGCACGGTGCGCATTCTCGACATGGATTACGATGAAGAAGAGGTCTACACCCTGGTTGGAGCTGGAGAAGAAGACTCCACCGTCGGAAGGATCCTCGTCTCCAGCCCGCTGGCAAAAGGTCTCCTCGGCAAAAAAGTCGATGATGAAGTGGAGATCGAAGTCCCGGCAGGAACGCTGCGGTTCAAGATCCTGGATATTTCATTTGAAGAGTAGGAAAAGGGAGGGAAAAATGAGATCCTGGTACTCCATTCTGAAAAACGCCGCCTTCGCCGCTGCGGTATTCTGCGCCACTTCACCGCTCTTCCTGATGGCTCAGCAGGCGGAAGAGAAAACGGAAGCGAAAGCCTCGCCGTGGGTCATGTCCTACATCATGTTCACGCTTACACTCTGCCTGGGCATCGCGGTCCTGAGCATCCCGACGAAACGGCGCGACAAACCGCGTATGGACGACTAAGTCTCTTTACGCCCAACACATTCCATACAAAAGAGCCGTTCTCATTTGGGGGACGGCTTTTTTGGTGCAGACTGAAGACATAAAAAAAGGACGCGATCCTAAAAATCACGTCCTTCGGATGGAGAATAGCGGGTTCGAACCGCTGACCTACTGGCTGCCAGCCAGTCGCTCTCCCAACTGAGCTAATTCCCCGGTTAAGATGTGAGTAAATATACCACATTTCCGGAGAATTGCAAGGGGGACCGACCCGTTTTTTTCAAAAATTTCGCGTTTTCTCAAAATTTCCTTACGGTTCCACTTGTTTCAGTGCTTCAAAGGCCAAGATCCACTCAGCGACCGCCCTCTTTTCGGGTTCCACTTCCAGCCACCTTTCCAGTTTATCAAAATTCTGACCGTCCGGATCTCCTTTTACGTCTTTCATCTTGCGTTCCCAGTCCTCCCAAAATTTCTGGCGGCATTTCTCCATCCGGTTCCAGATCTCAAGATCCGTCAGGCACGTTCCGGTATCGTTCGTTTTCCGGTCTAGGAAGAATTTTGCGTAGGCGATACTGCCAGAATTCAGCTCCATCACTCCGAGCCGGTTCAATGTCGCCTCTGGAAGTCTCATCTCCAAGGGAAAATACTCCTGGCATTTCACGAATTTCTCAACGCATTCATGAAAACGCACAGGATCCACTCCGCGAAGCGCCTCCCATCCTTCCAGCTTCTCAAGCGGCGTTGCCGAAAGTACGCAGAACGTCCCTTCACCTTCACGGAACCACCCCTGCAAATCCTCCGCAGACACTCCGTCGGCGTTCATGCAATAAATCTGTTTTTCCTCGCAGTCTTTCGCAAGCTTCGTCTCATCGGTCCCTTCTCCTGCGATCTTCCATTCAAAACGATCCAGTTCAGATTCGATTTCGCCCACTTTTACAAAACATGGAGGCCACGAAGACCATGACGGCAAAGACAGTCCATAAATACAGGAGATCCCAGCAAACGTTTCAAGAAACACGACCACCCCCAGAATAAAGGACAGCCATCTCGCAAGCCGTCTCGATTTCCGCAGCTTCGCGTTTTCCTGACGCAGACGCTCATTTTCCTGACGTAAAAACTCGTTTTCACGACGCAAGTTTTCATTCAGTTTGGTTTCCATTTTCATTCTCCTTTTGATTTAAGGAACGACTAAATCTCAATGTACATTCTGACCCATCTTTAAAAATAAAGGACAAATTATCTGATGGATCCAGCTTCCAAGTCTGTGATTGTGAATAGTCGCTAGGGGACCAAGGGGACCAGCTGGAATATTCAATCAACAAAGAAACCTCGATTTTGATCGACTTGCGATCTTCTTTCACTGAAATATTAAACGACTCTATCTGCTGGTCCACCGAGCTGTATTCTATTTCTCGTGACTGATCGGAGTTACCATCAACAGCAATCGTCACTGTCACTTTTCTTTCCGGTAACCTCCTAGTGACAGCCAATTTCACCGTTCCCGAACACTCAAAAGTCAACCATTTCGGAGGCTTTACGGGTTCCGGTTCCGGTTTCTCTTCCGGCTCGGCTGGATGTTCCTCTTCCGGTGCAGCTTTCGGCGTTTCATCAGAAGACTCTTCATGCTTCGGCAGACTTTCCTCTTCACCGGGAAGTTGGATCACAAACGTGCTGCTTGGAACAACGCGCTTTTCTTCCCCAGCGAGATCGAGATTCCGCACCAACAGCAGTCCCAGAACCCAAAACAGGAGGATAAAAACGATGAGTTTGAACATGTTTCCCAACGGCGATGCGGAAGTGGCAGGTTCGCACTGCGATTCCTGCTCTGCGATCTGCCGCAGTTTCTGCTCAAGCTCTTTTATGGACTCATGCGCCAGGATCAGAGAAGGCACGTTCTTCATGTTCTCGAACATCGGGAGGATCTCTTTCTCCACGTCAAACGATTCGAGTGCCTCATGCAGTTTTTCTTTCACTTTCTTCGAACGTTTCTGAAACTGTTCGTCGAAAAGGAAGGCGCATTCCTCCCCCGGACGCCCGGAGAGCTGCTGAATGTTCCGAGTGATCAGGATCCCGGGTCGGCGCGCCTCCGGCGTGTTTTTCAGCAGATTGATCACACGAATAAGATTTTTCTCCTTCGCGAAATCGTCTCTGCCGTCTGCCGTGAGCCAGCGGTGATTCCACACACCGGCCCGCGGCGTCAATACGGCAACTTTCATTTTACTTCCCCCACTCCGGCATTTCAGGTTTTTTGGGGTAACCGGAAAGTTTCAGGTCAATTTTGGATCCAGTTCCAATATCGAAAGAGATCCCATCTGAAAGTTTCTCGATAGAGCACACTTTTTCCCCACGATGCAGTTCAAGACCATTCCGAAACATCTTATTTCTTTCGGAAATTCCGACAACCCGAATCGTTACGTCCTGATTCGGGCTCTTTTCAAAGGAAAAGTCTTTGATCCCTTCTCTCGCTCCATCCGCGTGGTCCATCTGGGTCGTGGAACATAATTTACTGTCAATGAATATCTCTACTCTCAAATTGTGATTCGTGATTCCGTGCCCCCAGCTTACCGTTCCGGTACAGGTGAAAGTTTGCGGAGTAACGAGACGTTCATAAAATTCAGCTGTTTTCTGCACGCGGTCTTTCATTTTCCCGCCGCCGTACTTTTCCATTCGTTCAAGATATTTTTTGCACTCGCCGCCATACCCATTCCGCACTTCCTCATACAGTTCCCGATCCAGACGCTCGATAAAAACAGGCTTCAACTGCGTTTCGACCTTCCGCATTTCCTCCGTCATGACCGCCATCGCATCATTTTGGGCATAGGAGACCGCGGTTTCTCCCACTTCTTTGAAAATCTTTTTCGCCGTCTCGCAATTCTGAATGCACGTTTCCGGATCAACTTTTAGGTTTGCCGAGTTCAGGAGTCGGTAAATTCTTTCCGGAAAATCTTCCTTCACGAGCGTCCCCCACCGTTCCGGTCCAAAGTCTCTCATCAGCTTCTTCATGTGATCGGCAGCTTTTTCCATCGTTTGACTCCCCTCATAAACGGAAAGTTCTTTTGCCCATTTGCCGTCTATCTTGATCTTCTCAAGCAGCAGTTCCGCCTCCGATTTATGGATCCCGGGGATCTCCTGCGACTTGACCTTCTCAAGATACGTTTCCAAAAATCCCGTTTTCTCAGCCGAAGCCGCATTCTGGATCTCCATCCAAAGCTCTTCGTCGACCTTGCTTTCATAATCGGTAACGATCCTGCGCGCTTCTTCTACGTACTTCCCCAACGGATGATACTTGAGGTACACTTTCGCCAGCGCACACTGTTCCTGCGAGCCTTCCGCAGCTTTCTTTACGCGGCTCCAGCTCGCCCCTTCCGTTCGGTCGGAAATTTCCTGGCGGATCTTCGAAACATTACACAGCAACGGCAGCCGCGACAGTCGCAGAGTCGTCAAAAACTCGTCCACGCCGCGCACTTCCCACGCGATCTCTTCCAGCTGTGCAACCGTCACTTTCGGGTCGTTCAGTTTCCCCTGCCAGACACTCATACGCCAACTTAGCGCAACAGCTGCCGCGATGAAAAATCCGATCAGGCAAACTCCGAACCTGGTCCTAAAGACCTTCCACTGCGTTTTTGACGCAAGCGACTGAAACTCTTTCAACTCACGGTGCCATTCTTCATGGACTGTCGGGATCCGGTTCTTCTGCGCCTTCACCAGATCAAGCAGCTCGCCGGCGGTTTTCCGTCCACAAAACCATTTTAAGGGATTCCATCCGCGGAGAGCCTTCAATTCCTCCGCCATTTTGCGCATGCGCAGCATCTGGATCTGGTCGCACTGATTCGCAAGCCACACGAACGGCTCCACAATGCCAAACGCTTTTGAACCGAGAACCGGTACGAAATCCTCACCATCTTTTCGAGCTTTTCCAAACGCGCTGACCGGGAAAATACGGTAGTTTTCATCTTTCTCATTTTCGCCGTCCGTTAATTGACTTTCCGGATCTTCCGGCATCTTTGTTTTTTCCTTTTGAATGGAAGCCGCCGCCACACGGATCGAGCGAATGATCTGTCCGCAGAATGCGACTCGCGGCAGAGCACAAAACTCTTCCAGCTTTCGGAATTCGCCTTCCGGATCATTGAAATCGATCTCTGAGTATTTATCCCAGCGCGAGAAGATCAGCGCGACAGGCATCGACCCCAGCTCCATCACCCGTTTTCCTTTCAATGTACTGAAAAAACCATCCAGAGCCTGAACCATTTGCTCAGCACGGAAAGTATCGTCCTCTTCTTGAAAAGTATCGACCACGAAAACGAGTCCATCGTACTTTGAAAAACGTTCATTGAAAAGGGACGTTACGGAATCCGGATCATTCAAGTGTTCAAGATTGATGTGCTCTCCAGAGTAATCCTCCATCGCCACGACGAAATCACCGCGTTCGACGCTCCCCATCTCAAAATCAAGCATCAGCCGATTTTCTTCGATCACGTTCGTCGCGTCCGGTTTTTCTCCATTTTCCAGTTTCTGAATGACAGCATCCAGCCGTTCCAGTCCGACCTGGTAGTTTTTCACTTTGCGGAGCTTTTCATCAAATTTCTGCTGTTTCTCTTCCTCTGTGGTCAACGAGCGTTTGTCGCGCAGGAGGGTACTCTTGAATCGTCCCTGCGCGTCTCCGTCCCGATTTTGCGCGAGCTGCGCCAAAATGCAGCTTTTCCCCGTCTGCGTCGTTCCAATAAGCGCAAACCGATAGGAAAGCCGTTTCTGTCCATTTCCGTCAGTCTTTTTGTTTCTCATCTTTGTGTCCTTTCTTAAAACACCGAAACTCTCATTCCACATCGGGTCCAAGTTCTTTCTGCCGTTTCCCAAAGCTCAGGATATTGCCCCCGAAAGGAACCGTCCGCCCATTCCTTCGCGTTCTGCGCCCAATGAACAGTCCGACTATCGCAAGAACCGTCAGCACTCCTACCCCTTTCCAGGTCAGAAAAAATGACGCACACCAATTCCAGAACCTCGAAAGTGTCTCACCAAAACCTTCCGCCGTTCCTTCCAGAGTTCCCGCCGCGATTCCGGAAACGACCTCTACACCGAACTTCGCGATTTTCGCAGCACCGTCCGCAAGCCACTCTGCTGAGTCGTTCAGGTACTCTTCCGGAGTCAGCAGCAATGCGGTCAACGCTCCTCCGCCGACCCAGATTTTCCAGTTCGGCCGAATGTGTTTCTCCCAAAATCGGACTCCCGCCGTCCCGTAGCGATGAAAGAAACTCCCAAAATCATCCAGCGAGAGCCTTCGCATTCCGTCAGGAGTCGTGATTTTCCCAGCCCGAATCAGATTCTGCACGTTCACAGCATCCGGCACCAGCGACGGATGAAGCCCCAACGCGCACAGAGTCTTTCCGTCTGCCGCGTTCAAAAGCTCACGCCGTACGAGCAGATCCATCGGCACTTCATCTACATTTCGGACCCCGCGCGAAGCCAAAAATACCATCTCCTGCGTCGGAGCGTCCAGTTTCCGGATCACCTGAAGCGTCGCCGGATCCGCGTTTCGAAACAGATCGCCCAGCTCGTCCGACATTCTCCGAGCATACGCAGCCTCATCGAGAAACTTGCCTTTTTCCATCAGTACTTCCCGCGCATTTCTGCGGATGTGCGCGTCCGGCACAAAGTCGTCCATTTGGCGAAACGGAACATTCTCCGCGGCTTTCCCTGTCTTCCGAAGCGCTTTACTCAAACCGCGCCACTGTGCCTGCGCCGCCGAAGGCCCAAACAGACCAAGACTGCTCCAAACAGAAAGAAAAACGATCAGACACAGACCTTTCGCAATACTGCGTTTGCCAATATCTCTCATTTTCTTCACTTTCTCCTCTCTCACGGACACATTCCCCACCACGATGACAGCTCCGACTTCCAAAGCGTCTCTTCCGACAAACCAGCACGCAAGGTCTGGTATGTCTGGTGGATCTCCCTCAAACGTTTTACCATTTCTTTTTGGTCCTTCGCGTGTTTCACCAGCGACGAAGCCGCCTCGATCCCCTTTGAAATGACGAAAGATGCCGCACCATCTCCCGCGACACGCTCCACGCCGCGCGCAATATCGACCTGCATCACGACTCTTCGATCCCCGCGCATGAAGATCCTCGCATCCAGGCCCGTCATATTCTTGAACGAATTGCAGCCAAATTTGGAATTCTTGAACGCCAAACGCACGCAGTCCGTAATGTTCGCATTTACCTTCAAGAGTTTGTGCATTTCCGCACGCGCGTTCCATAAAATATCCATGCCGCTTCGCAGTGAAAGCGCCTTTTTTCCCCCATGCTTCATCAGCTCTTTCTGCGTTTTGCGAGTCAAATTACGCATGCCGATCTTCACTCCCCGCTTAAATACGGCTTTCGCGCCAACTTTAGCTGCTCCTTTTACTCCCGCCTTAGCCGCTGCCACACCTCCCGCCAACGGTGCAGCCGCTCCGCCGGTAGACACAGTCATGACGCCTGATGCAAGTTCTGGAATCAAAAAGGCAGTATCGATCCCCGCACAGACCCAATCTTCCCCCTGCACACGCCGGCCATCCATCATCTTTTCCACCAAGCGAGAAATATCGACCCCCGGAATGAAATCCACGGCCGACACGACCTCCTCTAGGCGGAACGGCTCTTCTTTCAACAGTACGGCATCGCTGAGACGACTCCAGTACATGACTTCCTCATGTGCGTCCCAGCCAAGATTCCCAAGATAAATGACGCCTTTCCGCACATTTTCATCATCCAGCGCACGATTCAAAAACGCCGCGAGATCAGGATACGCTTCCTCCCGGATCTGAAAAATCGAGTAAAGCTGCTCTTCATCCGCCGCGATCAGCAGATTCGCAAGCCGTTCGCGAGCATTTCGTGTTTTGGGATCTTCCGGCTCTCCTTCTTTCAGGAACGCTCTATGCGTCAGCAGAAAAGAACCGCCGTTTCCCACACGCAAATAGATCTTCTCGACCTTCTCCGGTGAAAAAAGCGGCAGGAACGTCCACAAATTCTCATCCGAAACGAAATCCAAAAGCACGTTCAAGTACACCTGGTCCCTCTTCTGCATCTCATCTCCCTCTTTCGACGTCTCACCAGCTTTCGACTTCTCTGCCTCTTTTTCCGCAAGAGCGATCCGCTCCTCCGCCATTTTCCCGATAACGCGTTCCAATACGATCCAGTACTCCTTAAATCCAGCACGCAAGGCCGGTTCCCTTTGCAGTCCCTCCAGTATCGGTTTCGAAAAAAAGTTCAGCATCATAAACGGCTCGTGACTGTGAAAACTCTCGCTGTCCATCTCCAAATATCGATCCACGAGCCGGAAAAGCCACCACTGATAAATTTCCGCCCTCTTCGGATCCTCCTTCCACACTTCGTCGGCCAACTCAAAAAGCTGCACGAAATCTAAATTCCCCGGAGATCTCTCGTAAAGTTTCAGGATCCTCTCACAAAATTCCGGCCGTTTCAGTATCTCCGTCAATCGGATCGCCTCCTCGGTATCCGAAAAAAAGAGGTACAGCTCCTTTACCGCCTCCGGATTGGACTGGCAGATCGACACCAGATCCCGCGCACATTCCTCTGAATGCTCCAATACACGCAGAACAAGATTCACCAGCTCCGGCGAATCCTCCAACTCACCCATCAACACCGGATCGTTCACCAAAAAAAGAGACTGCCGCAAGTGCTTCTCGAACGCCTCACGATCCAAAAGATACCATTGTGCCAGATCCAACTCCTGCACCAAGTACAGCCCCTCAGCCAACTTGTCCGTCATGCCGCATTCCGTCCAATAATCAAGCACGAACTCTCGCATCTCTTCCAGCTTCGCCTCTGTCAGAATGGACACACTCCTCCCGCCAGACACACTCCTCCCGCCAGACACAGTCCTCCCGCCAGACACAGTCCTCCCGCTGACCGATACCGTCTCAGAATGTCCCTCGAAATCGCCCATCAGGAGCCAAGCTCCGGCAAAAAATAAAGAAATGACCGTTCCGACCGTTAAAATTTTCGTCATTCTCTCCCCCTCACGGCTCCGCTTTGGATAAACAGGCACATTTACCCCTCTAACCAATAAAACGTTTCACTGTTACAGAAAGCATGCAAAAATTACAAAATTTTCCAAATCTGTTTCAAATTATACAAATTTAAAATAGACTGTCAAGTGAAAATGCGGGGGGGGGGCAATTTTCAAAAGATTTTACTTCAATATAGATAAGGTTTAATGATTAAGAAAAATAGAAAACTTAAAACCGTCAAAATTTCCATAAAAAAAGGACGCGATCTGAATGATCACGTCCTTCGGATGGAGAATAGCGGGTTCGAACCGCTGACCTACTGGCTGCCAGCCAGTCGCTCTCCCAACTGAGCTAATTCCCCAATCAAGATAGAAATAAGTATACCACATTCCCCAAAAATTACAAGGGGGGGAAATCCTATTTTTTAAAAAATTTACAGGATTTTTGCCATTTCCGGGCAGTCGCGCTCAACATTACCCTATTTTGAATTTTACAAATGGAGCAGTTCAATAAATTTATGCAAACAGATCCTTGGGGTTTTAGGTTCACTTTCAAGAAATCGAAAATTCACATATTTCTATCAAACATACTCCATCTGTTGGAAATCACTTTCTATTTACCTCGGCTCTTTTAGAAGCATCCAAAAGCGATCTCTTGGAAAAAATCTCGTATCCATCTCTGGAACGAGCACAGAAAATTGCTGAAGTTTTCGTGTGTGTGTCTACAAAAAAAGGGATACGCAAACCGCATCCCACACGAAGGCCTTCAGCTGCCCACACACTTAGACACGCGCGTATCCCAAATATATTTTAGGGACCGCTTCTACCAAGTGTGTAGTCCGTCAGTATGTGCATCGACGCCATCCGACATTGAAAAAAGAGGCGTTTCCAGGAAAATGAAAACGCACCCCGGAGCTTGCGCCCGAAAATTGCTGAAGTTCTCGTGTGGTACAAGCAAGTGAGATCTCTCGCGAAATCTCAACTATACATAGTCTAACCCATCTTGGACACTTTGTCAAGGGGGAACATAAAAATTTTCCAATATTTCCAGTCAAAATCTCCCAAAATGAAAAAACTCTCCGTCCCCAGAGAGTCTTTCCAAAAATGAAAGGCTTGGGAAAAGCCGGTGTCTATCGAATATTGATGTTTCCACTGGAATTGCCAGACCTGACCTTGCGAATATTGATATTTCCGCCGGAATTACCAGATCCGCCATCCCCTTCGATCATGTATTTTTGAGCGATCTCGCGGTATTCCGATTCGCCGACCTGACGCATCTCCAGTTTCGCTTTGTTTCCAGCGTCATCCACGACGGCCTTTCGGCCATTTTTCCCCAAAACAAAATTATCAGCGATGTATTCGCCATCCCCTTTCACGACCTTCGGCTCATAGCCAAGGATCACAATGCCGTCCGAACGGCTCTCACCGCGAACACGCTGATCCACGACCTTCGTAATTTCATCATTACGGTCATACACCAAGACGCGAAGCGCACCGCCGCCCTCATTATCGATGATCAAGAGGCCATTATAAGTATCCCCTTCCAACTGCCAAGCGGTTTCATAAATTCCGATCTCTTGCGCAAAAGCCGAAGAACAGAACATCACGAGGGTCATAAATACTGCAACTGCAAACTTTTTCATTTTATCATCCTTTCTGCCAAGATCTCGAAAGTTTGATCAAATAAAACTTTCGACAAATCGGCATTTCATTCTTGAGATCCAGATACATTTTATGTATCTTTTCACAAATCAGTTTCAAAGATCGAATTTACAAAATCCTAAAGACGCCAACACACGACATACGTTCGAGTGACAGACAGAGCATAGAACTTTTCGCAGAATATACTCTGTCTGTAGGAAACTCAAACCTTTATCTTAATCAACGCGGAAGATCAGGATCGCGTAAAAGGCGTCATCGTGCGACATGCGGTAGCCGCTGACCTTGCATTTGAACTCGCCGGTCCATTTCGGAGCCACTTGGGCAACCGCGATATTTTTGGAATCATTGTCCTCTTCAACAAGATTGTCGTTTTCATCATAGACCTGAAGGTCAAGATCCTGAACGCGTTCGTCATCACCGACAGCCACGACGACATAGGATGAACCGGACGCAAGTCTTGCGGTGTAAGTGCTAGCGCCGCCCTTTTCCAAGTCGGAAATGTTCATATGCAGCAGCTGCGCACCTTTTTCTTCCAGCGCCATAGCCACAACAACCGAATTTTTCAAAATCGGAACCGAGGAAACCTGCGCCTGACAGAAATTCACACCAGCCATGAAAACAAACATTGCGGCAAAACAAACGGACAAAAACTTCGCTTTCATCACGAACTCCTTGTAAGAGTAAAGAAAACCTCAAATGAAAATGCACGTTCCCCAAAAGAATGTAATCAAAAAATTACTGAAGAACTAATGCAAAACGAAAAATCGAAATCATTACTGAATTCTTAATTACACACATTTTAGCACATTTCGATATTTTGTCAATAGGGGGGGCTGGCAAAAAAAACACTTTTTTTTAAAAAAACACAAAAAAACGAAAAAACTCTCTGTCATCAGAGAGTCCTTCCGTTTTCTTCACAAAATCGCGCTTTTCACTCAGTGCGTCATATCATGCACGCCGTCCGGACGGAACTGGTCCATCGTCGTGGAAGGAGTCGGATTCACGACATCGTCCATCTTCTCATGCTGCGTCGCCTTAATGTCCTCCGACGTCGGTTTTCCTACGTAGATCAACACTTTTGCCGGACACTTTTCGACCACCATCCCCAAAACGTCTCCCCCCTGATAGTGTTCGTAATCGATCGTCGGCAAATTGGTCCCCATCATGGAAATCTCCGTGTTGCTCTTCTGACACATTCCGCAGCCAATGCACCCGACGTCACAGACCGCTTTGACGTCCGTTCCTTTTTCTTTATTGGAACACGCGACGGCAAGGACCTGCGATTGACGGAACGGAATGATCGAAATGATATTGCGCGGACAGACCGTCTCACACTTTCTGCATCCAACACAGAGATGGTAACGAATGCGTGCCAGACCGTCCTCAATGACGATCGCGTCGTTCGGACACGCCCGCATACAGTCCCCATAACCAAGACAGCCGTAAGTACAATCCTGGATCCCGGAGACCAGATTCGCAGCCGCACAACTCTTTTCACCAGCGTACTCCTGACAGCCGTGCCGCTCACTGCGATGCGCCCGGCAGTGAACGATCGCACGATACGGAAACGTCTCCGCTGCCGCACAGCCAAGGATCTTCGCGATGAGTGTGTTCGCCTCTTTATTGCACTGCGTACACGCCCCGGCTTGCGCACTCCCCATTACCAGCTGCGCCGCGTACTCACCACAGCCCGCGAAACCGCAAGCGCCGCAGTTCGCTCCGGGAAGGACCTCCAGCAGCTGCTCTATCTTCGGATCCACCTCCACACGAAACGCCACATTCGCCCAGCCAAGGATCCAACCCATGACGACAGCAAGAAGCAGCATCACGCCAACAGCAACGAGTATCGAAACGACGGTAATGGTCATGAAAAAACCCCGATATTGGTTTTGGTAAAACGGAAATCAAGTACCCTGCCAGACCAACGGCCTCACTCCTCAAAGAGCTTCATCAGCGCGTCGGCAAAAAGCGACATTCCGAAACGATCCGGATGATTGATATTGTTCATCATCAGCGTCGAATACGGGATCCCCTGCCGATACAGCTGACCGTAGTAAAACGACGCGTCGGCAAGCGCGATGCCGTGCTTCTTCGCAAACGCTCGCAGACCTTGCACGTATGGACGCGGATCCTCATCGATCCCCTTCTCGCTCGAAAGTCCCATCCAGTCCGCACGGACATAATGCGGCGTACAAATGATCCACTCCATCCCGCGTTCCCGAAAATCCGCAAGGATCTGCGAATAGTCCCCTTCCACGTTCTCCGGCTTCATCCACGAATCGTTGACGAATTCCATCACCACCAGATCCGGCTTCACCTCAAGCACGTGCTCGGTATAGTTTTTCGGACTCCCCGGCGCCGCATTCCGGTAAGAGCGCGTATTGCGTCCGCCCCAGCCTTCATGGATCAGCTCGATCTTCGCATTCGGAAACCGTTCTTGGAGCCGCTCGACGAACTGGCACTGCCATCGGTCCTCCCCCGGAAGGTAACCGCACGCCGTCACACTATCCCCCCACGCCAGAATACGCACCGTCTCGCCGCGCACGAGTTTTCCGTACGTCTGCGGGATCGCGTCCTTCGCTAAAAACATCGGCCGGTACTCGCGGACCTCCGAAACCGGGAGAAGTTCCTTTTCCGTCAATCGCTCGATCCTCCCGGAGATCCAGACCGTCGCCAAAAGCTGCGTTTCAGCAGGAATTTCAGGACGCTTCGGATTCGCAACATGCGGCTCGCCTTGGATCAGCGAAAATGTGCCGTCCGCATTCCGAACGATCGCGTCGATGCGCATTTTTCCGAACTGGTACGAAAGACACACCGGCGTATTCTGCGCGATTCGGCCCCCTTCCATGCGCCCAAGATTCCCCCACTCGACTTCGAGCCGGTAATCAACGCCCTCTTCAAAAACCGTCGGCTCCGCATCCCCGGAAGGTACGGAAGTCACTCGCAGCGACCCAGGAAGATACGCGTGCCGCACCGTACACTCCTGAGCCTGAACGCCCGCAAGCGGTCTCCCCTTCCGCCACGGCGCCCCAGAGGGAGCAAAAACCGGAAGCGCATCCACCCGCTCATCCGTCACCTGCGTGAGCTGCGCAGGCGCGATCGAAAACTCCTGACTCCGTCCGCCGTAAGTCACACACACGGACCAGTCGCCCGTCAATTCAAGTTTAGCGATCTCCTCGGAACTCGCAGAGACGGTAAAACTAGCCTCCAGAAACAGAGAGACCGCCAGAAAGAAGAAAACCCTCTTCCAAACAGAGCGCCTCCTGAAAGCCAATTTGTGTGCCATGGGAAAACCTCCTTTTCTGCAAAGTGCCTAAAAAAACAGGATCCTTTTCCTATTTCATCTCCCCTGCTGCTTCCGCGACAGGTTCCGCGACAGGTTCCGCAACAGGTTCCGCAACAGGTTCCGCGACAGGTTCCGCGACAGGTTCCGCGACAGCTTCCGCGACAGGTTCCGCGACAGCTTCCGCGACAGGTTCCGCAAGCAGACTCTTCTCGATACCTTTATCAACTCCCGAAAATCCCATGAATGCCATCGCAAGGATCGATGCCGTGATCAGCGCAATGCCGACCCCCTGGAAAGGCTTCGGGACGTCCGCCATGTCCAGCTCCTCACGGATCCCAGCCATGATGGAGATCGCAAGCGTAAACCCCAACCCTCCGCCGATCGAGTAAAGAAGCGCAATGTGCAGCCCCCAGAGCTGGGAAGGATCCTGGAGATTCTTCAAGATCTCAAGGCAGGCAAACAAGATCGCACAGTTCGTCGTGATGAGCGGCAGGTAGACGCCAAACGCTTTGTACAGTGACGGAAAAAACTTTCGGACGTACATTTCGACAAACTGCACGCTTGCCGCGATGACGAAAATGTACACGAGATAGGAAAGGATCGAAAGATCCGGCGCCGGTCCCTCCCCCCCGCACACACTCCAGATCCAGACAGAAAGAGGCGCTTCCGGACGCAGGACGAAGTAAGTGATCGTCCAGCAGAGAAATGAGGCGATCGCCATGACGAACGTGACGGCACACCCCATTCCAAAAGCAGTGCTGAGCTTCCGAGAGACGCCCAAAAACGGACAGATCCCAACGAAGTATTTCAGTACGAAATTATTGATGACGGCCGCGCTGACGACCAGAAGCAGCATTTGAATCAAAAGTTCCATGAAAATCCTCCCGAAAGCTCCGGTTTCAGTTTTCCTTTTCGTGCTGACGCTTGGCTTCGATGAAATTCACCAGCGCCAAAAGCATTCCGAGCGTCAAGAACGCACCAGGCGGCAGAACCATGACGCTCCACGGAGTCCAGACTTCGGGCGGAAGGACCTGAAGACCAAACCACGTTCCCATCCCTAAGATCTCACGCACCGTCGCGATGGAAGTCAGCCCCAGCGTAAAACCGAGCCCCACTCCAAGACCGTCGAAGGCCGAAATAAAAGGTCCCTGGATCGACGCGCAGGCCTCACAGCGCGAAATGATGATACAGTTTACGATGATCAGCGGAATGTACGGTCCCAACTGATTGCTCATTTCAGGCATCTCCGCCGCAAGGAGCCGGTCGACGACCGTCACGAAAGTCGCAATGGTCAACGTGAAGACTAGGATGCGGAGGTGCGGCTGAAGGAGATTTCGGATCAGGCTGATCATGATGTTCGAGCAAAAAAGAACGAACGTCGTCGCAGCCGCCATCGTCAGCGCAGCCTGCACGTTACTCGTGACTGCCAGCGTGGGGCACATTCCAAGCAGAAGCCGGTAGGTCGGATTCTCTGGAATGATCCCATTGAAAAAACGCTGGGAGGCCGAGGGTAAGGAATTTTTATTCATGATTTTATACGCGGTCTGTCGTCAGGAATACAAAACAGTCAGTCGTTTCATTTTGGGAAATGCGTCAGGTCGTCATTTGGGCAAAATCGCCATTTGGGAAAACTCCGAAAAGACGCACGTCCTGCTCATTTTCCAGCCTCAAGCGCAGGAGCACGGTAAAGCTGAACACTTTGGTTCACGATGTCGCAGACAGCCTTCGAGGAGATCGTCGCCCCCGTCACTGCGCGAATATCTTGTGCCCGGACCGGTTCACCCGTCACAACTGCGAGAGGAACGGATGTGCTCTTTCCCGTAAACTGGGAACGGAATGGCTCATCCTCGATAAAATTCCCAAGCCCCGGCGTCTCTTTCTGCTCCAAAACGCAGAGACCGGTCAGCGTTTCCGCATTCCGATCCAGCCCGACGAGCAGTGTAATGACGTCACCGAACCCCTGCCCTTTCCCGGGAAAGATCCAGCCGATGTGCTGCTCATCCGCGTCAAATATCTGAAGGACCGTCGCCAGCTTGCCGTCTGTACCCATGATCGAAAGCTCACGCGTCTTTGCAGGATCCGCCCCCTCAACGAGCAACGGGATCTGCTCAAAAGTCTTCTTTTTCTTGTTCGCCTCGATCTTGCCGCTCAAATTGATTTGAAGCGAAACAAGAATGACGGCGTAAAGAGCCGAAAGGAAGATCACGAGCCATGCCTGGAGCAAATAGCTCGGACGTCTCGTTCTGGTCTCTGGATTGGAAACTGTGGATTCACTCATGATTCAGCCGACAGGCAAAACGCCTGGGAAAATTTGATTTGAAAAATCTGAAAAAACGCCTGCTCAAACGACCGGAAAACACTGCGTCCGGTCCTCTGAAACTACGCTTTGCCGAAAGGCCGGGGGATCGTCACGTGATTCAAAAGCGGGGAAACGGCATTCATCAGCAGGACGGCAAACATCACCCCCTCCGGATAGCCGCTGAAAAGGCGGAATACCATCGTCAGGACACCAACGCCGATCCCGAAGAGCCACTGACCGCCCGGCGTGATCGGATTGGTGACAGGATCCGTCGCAATGAAAAACGCACCGAAAAGGACCGCGCCGTTCGTGAGGTAAAAAAGTCCGCAATAGACCGGGTCCTGATGGATCTTTGAAAGCATCCCGATCAAAAAGACCGCCAGCAGCATCCCGACCGTGACGCGCCATTCGCCGTTTCGCCGTGCGATCAGGTAAAGTCCGCCAATCAGGATCGCCAGTCCGCTCACTTCGCCGAGCGACCCATTGTGAACACCGGCAAAACAGACTTTCAGGACGGAAACCGTATCTTGCGGGAGCTGCGTTTCCGCAAGATCGCCTGATTTGATCTGCACCATCGGAGTCGGCTGGGAAACGATGCCGGAAGCGCCTTCCTCCGTCAACTGGTACGCACCGCCGCCCATGACCGTCGCAAAACAGAGCATCACGAAAGCGCGTCCCACCATTGCGGGATTGAAAATATTGTAGCCGAGGCCGCCGTACGGAGCCTTGCCGACCCCGATCGCTATGAGCGACGCAATGACCGGCACATACCAAGGCGCGTTCCACGGCAGCGAAAGCGCAAGGATCAGGCCCGTCACGATCGCAGAATTATCCTCAAGCATCGCACGCCGACCGCGAAACTGCGCAAAAAGCCACTCACACGCAACGCAAGTCAGCACACAAAGCGCGATATGAAAAAGAGCGTGCTCTCGAAAAACGTAAATCGAGACCAACGCGGCCGGCATCAGAGCCAAAATGACCTGAAGCATCATTCGGCTCGTGGAACGATTGTTGCGGAAAAGATGAGGGGAACTGGCTACTTCAAATTTTTCCATATTCAAACCAAATTCAATGGGTTAATGGATCATCCAACGGGTCTATGGACTGTGAGTAAAGGAAAAACGGTGTCTCTGCGCACTCGGAGATTACTTTTCCTTTGCGCCTTCTGCCTGACGCTGACGCGCAAGCTCCATTTTGCCGACGCGGATAAGCTGAATGATCGGGATCTTCGCCGGACAGGAGAAAGAACAGCAGCCGCATTCGATGCACGCCATCGGATGATACTCCTTGAATACGTCCCAGTTTCGCGCACGGGCAGCGTACATCAAACGGGTCGGGATCAGGCGCATGGGACACGCACTCACGCACCGACCGCACCGAATGCAGTTCGTCTCTTTCGCGCGGTCCGTCTCTTCTGAAGAAAGGACGGTGATCCCGCTGGTCCCTTTCGTTACGGGGATCTCAAGCGACCCAACAGCAAAACCCATCATGGGACCGCCAAGCAGGACGCGGCGCGCGTTTTCTTTCAGACCGCCGCAGTGTTCGACCAAAACGCGGATCGGCGTCCCGATCGGCACGAAAATGTTCGCGGGCCGGGCGATCCCGCCGCCGGTCACTGTCACGATACGGTGAGTCAGAGGAAGTTCATGAAGGACCGCCATCGCAATCGAGACCGTCGATCCCACATTCACGACCGTCGCACCGACTTCGATCGGAAGTTTACCGAGCGGGACCTTACGTCCAAGCGCTGCATAGATCAACTGTTTCTCGCCCCCCTGCGGATACTTCGTCTTCATGCGCATCACTCGGATCTCCGGCTCTTTTTCAGCCGCATTTCCTGCAGCTTTTTCAGCCGCATTTCCTGCAGCTTTTTCAGCCGTTTTTCCTGCAGCTTTTTCAGCCGTTTTTCCTGCGTTCGCGCACTTTTGAGCCTTCAGTTTCTCGATCGCCGCTGAGATCTTTTCAATGGCGTCAGGTTTATTCGCCTCGATGCAGATCACGATCTTCTTCGCATGACACGCTTTCGCAGCAAGCCGTGCTCCGGCGATGACAGAATCCGTCATTTCCAGCATCGCACGATGGTCTGCCGTCAGGTACGGTTCGCACTCGCACCCATTGACCAAAAGCGTGTCGATCGGCTTTTCATCGTTCGGCATGAGCTTCACGTGGATCGGGAACGCGGCGCCCCCCTGCCCCACCAGCCCTGCCATGCGGATCCTCTCGCGAATCAGTTCCGAATCAAAGTCACTCAAGACGAACTCGCCGGGCTCCTTCATTCTGTCAAGAAGCGTCTGCGGATCGAAACCGTCCGCCTGCACACTCTCAATAGCCGCCGGGACGCGCCGTCCATTCGGAAGCGTCACAGAACCGATACGTTTCACCGTCCCCGGCAGCGGCGCCGCGACTGGCACAGAAACGTACCCGGAAGCCTCCGCGACCAACTGTCCGTAAACCAGCTCCCTACGGGCCTCGACGCACACCTTCGCCGGTGCGCCGATGTGCTGAACGAAAGGGATCCTCAATTCCGAAGGGTTCGGAAGGACCTCAATGGGACATTTTTCAGAAAACTCTTTCCCTTCACGCGGGTGGATACCCCCTTTTGAGAAAGTGCTCGTGACGATCTTATCTGTCATTCCTGAACCTCACCAATCTCAAACACATCTGAACGAGCATCATACCGCTCAAAAAACCAGCGGACGCTGCGCACACGGACCCGATCTCGCCGGAAAATATCCCGTTTTCGCACGACAAACAGTACACACACGCACCCACCGCACATAAAAGCGGGAAAATGAAGACCGCAAAACTGGCCAAAACCATCTGCGGAGGCGTGAGAGAAACAGAACTCTGTCCCATTGCCTCAAATTTGCGCATCTCCTCATTCATTTTCCCGCGTGTCGGGCACTCCTGAAGCGGACATGCCGAACAAGGATCGGAACTCCGCTCACTGACACAGTCTTCCGGACAGGAACTCCATCCCGGAAACGTCTCCAAGCTCCAAAACTCAGGATCCGCTCCTCCGGTCCGATCCCATGGATCTCGCTGATGATCTTCTAGATCCTTTGAGCTCATTTCGTTCCTCACTTTCTTAATAGGAATGTACGCACACACTGGAAAGCGGCACAGTGGCACGATAAATCCTATTTTGCAAATTTTCAACTTTCTGTCAAGGACCCACAAGCCGAATTTTCACAATTCTTTAAGAAATTTTCAATTTTTTTCCAAGTTTCTTCACCCTAAGAAAAGGGAACAGAATTTACCTTAAAAAAACTAATAAAATGCAGGGATCCCGCTGTATTTCTAAAACTTAAAATCAACGCAAAATCCCCCCCTCAAAAAAAACGCCGGCAAGTCAAACTCGCCGGCCATCCAAAATCACTCGTGCACGTTCCAACACATGACTCAGTTCGAGCCGATCTCCATCGCGATCGCTTTGTCCGCAATGTCGTGACGGCACCACGCACGTTCCCAACGGATCTTACGGACCGCTTCGTACGCATTCTTCTTCGCCAGCGCGATACTGTCGCCGAATGCGGTGACCGTCAAAACGCGTCCGCCGGCATTCACGACTTCACCGCGGTCATTGACCTTCGTGCCGCTGTGGAAGACCTTCACATCCGGCATCTTCGCCACTTCTTCCAGCCCGCTGATCGGGAAACCGTACTCAGACTTTCCGGGGTAACCATCCGACGCCATCACGACGCCGACCGTCGGACGCGGATCCCACTCGACCGTGCCGATCTTGTCCAGCTTCCGGTCGATCGTCGCTTCCATGATATCCACGATGTCCGTCTTCAGACGCATGAGCAGCGGCTGGCATTCCGGATCGCCGAACCGAGTATTGTACTCAAGGACCTTCACGCCCTGCCGTCCGATCATCAGACCAGCGTAGAGCACTCCGGAGAACGGGCACTCCATCCGGTTCATGACGTGAACGGTACGGACCAGAATGTTTTCTTCGATCCAGTGGAGCATCTTCTCATCCACCAGCGGAGCCGGGCAATACGCCCCCATGCCGCCAGTGTTCGGTCCTTTGTCGCCGTCCCAAGCCGCTTTGTGGTCCTGACAGGGGGGAAGCGTCAGGATCGTCTTGCCGTCCGTAATGGCCAAAACGCTCGCTTCCTGACCGTCGAGCTTTTCTTCGATGACCAGTTTCGCGCCGGCCTGGCCAAATTTCTGGTCGATCGTCATTTCCTGGACCGCCTGGAGAGCCTCTTCGCGATTCTTGCAAACGTAAACTCCCTTGCCGGCCGCCAGACCGTCCGCCTTCACGACGACCGGGATGTCGTCACGGTTCCGCAGATAGTCCATCGCAGCATCCGCATCCGTAAACGTCGCAAAATCTGCCGTCGGGATCAAACCCGTTTTCAGCATATTTTTGCAGAAGATCTTGCTTCCTTCAAGCTGAGCCGCGGCTTTGGACGGACCGAAAACTCGCAGGCCTTCCGAACGGAGCGCATCGACGATTCCCGCGCAAAGCGGCTGTTCCGGTCCAACGGCGACCAGTTCCACGTTATTCTGTTTTGCGAACTGGATCACTTTCTGGAAATCCAGCGGATCGATCGCGATATTCTCCGCATCGAAGAACGTCCCGACATTTCCGGGAGCCACAAAAACTCGGTCCACACGGGGACTCTGGGAAATTTTCCATGCCAAAGCATGCTCACGACCGCCGCCGCCAATCACCAAAACTTTCATACGGAACTCCTTACGGACTCAAAAAAATTTCAAAAAATCGACTTCGATTTTCCTATTTTAGCACTTTTCGCAAATTTTACCAGTGGGGGGCACGAAAGTTTCCCGCAATTTTGAAGATCTTCCGAAAATTCATCCAGTTCACCCCAAGTTCACCCCAAGTTCACCCGAATGCGCCCCGGATGCCCCCCTTTTCCGCGTTTCTGTCCCGCGGATCATCAGCACTCCCACCGTTCCTTCATGAAACGAAGCGCGTCGGTCATGAGCTGCGTTTCGGAAACGTACATTTTCCGCCAGATCTTCGTCGCGGCGGCGATCTTCGGAAGCGCGCAGCCGAACGCTTCGATGCAGAGCGTTTCATCGTACCCCATCGCCTTCAGAGGTCCGAAGACCTGCTCCCACGGAATATTCCCCTCGCTCGGCGTGCTGCGGTCATTGGCGGAAATGTGGACGTGGACCAGTTCTTCCGGCGTGAGGAGTTCCAGGGCCTTCGCCATGCTCTTTTCCTCGATATTTGCGTGAAATGTGTCGAACATCAGACGGTAATTCGGGTGATCCACCGTCCGGATGAAACGCAGACCGTCCTCGATCGTATTGATGAAGTACGTCTCAAACCGGTTCACGCACTCCAGCGCCATCATGATGCCGAGTTCTTTCGCGTGCTCTGCCGTCTCGTGCATGCTCTCGGCCGTCCATTTCCACTCCTCCTCCGTCACCGGCGATCCCGTAAAGCAGCCGATCCCCGTGTGGTAGGGGCCGATGAGCTTTCGGCTTCCGAGTGCGGCGGAACAGTCGAGGACCCGTTTGTTCTCCTCGATCCCGCGGCGGCGGGCAGCCGAATCACTGGACGACGGACTGTCATGCGCATCCCGGCAGGTACACGACGTCACGTAAAATCCCAGTTCCGCGGCAGCTTTTCCGACGATCCGGCACTTTTCGAGGTCAGGGGCAAAAAGAGGAAATTCGATCCCGGTGTACCCGATCTCACGCACCTGCTCGAGAATGGGAAGGAGTCTTTCGTCGACCGTATCGCTCCACAAAAAAGCGTTGATGGAATAAATCATGCGTTTTCCTCCAAAATTTCGGTTTTCTTCCGGACTGCAAATGAAGATCCGACGCAGCTTTTCGCGCTTTCTTGCCGGCACTTTCCGCGTCTAGGTCCCATTTTACCTTTTCCATGGAAAATATTCAAGGGGGGTTGACATTTTTTTGGAATCCGCTATATTTTCCGTCATAGTACGCACATTTCAAAATCGGCACGCCGACCGCGGCTGCTCGTTGATTTTTTCGGAGTATCCCACATGCAGAATAGCATAAAGCTGAATAGCACGGAGCTGAATAGCACAAAAAACGGGTTGGATTCCATTGAGCATTACGACTACGTTCTTCCGGAACACCTGATCGCCTCACGTCCCATGGAAGATCGCACAGACGCGCGGCTTCTGGTCGTCGATCGGAAAAGCGGGACGATCAGCCATCGCCATGTGCGCGACCTCCCGGAATTTCTGACTCCCAAAGACTGCCTCGTCCTGAACGACACGAAAGTCGTCCCGGCCCGGCTCAAAGGAACGCGGACGCTGACCGGCGGGGCGTGGGAAGGGCTCTTTCTCGAACCGGCCTCCGATGCGGATCTGGACGGCGAGGGGTTCCACTTCGACAAATACCCGCGGAAATTCCAGCGCTGGCACATTCTCGGCACGACTCGCGGAAAGCTCCAGCCCGGCGAACAGGTCACGCTTCTGGACGCCTGGTCCCGACCCTGTTTCCGACTCCTGATGGAAAAAAAGCTCCCCGCGGACGGCTCGTGGATCTGTCTCCCGCTGCGTGACGGAGTCCCCTGCGGAACGGAAGTCGGTAAATCGGGGACGGAAAACGACGGCGGATCGTGCTGGGATCTGCTTCAGGAAGTCGGAAGCGTCCCGATCCCGCCGTACATTCGAAAAGGAGTTTCCGACGAACGCGACGTCGAAAACTATCAGACGGTCTACGCCGCTCAGCCGGGAGCCGTTGCCGCTCCGACCGCGGGGCTGCACTTCACGCAGAAACTGCTCGATGAGATCCAGGCAAAAGGCGTGCGCAGGGAATTCGTGACGCTTCACGTCGGACTGGGGACTTTCCGTCCGATCGCGGTCGAAAATCTTTCGGAGCACACGATGCACAAAGAATGGGGATGCCTCACGCCGGAAGTTTCCGCCTCCCTGCGCGAATGCCGGGCAAACGGAGGCCGGATCGTGACCGTCGGGACTACCTCAGTCCGCGTGCTGGAAGCGTCGGACGATCTGAAGCCGTTTTCAGGAAACATCGATCTCTTCATCCGCCCGCCGTACCAGTTCCACGGTGTCGATGCGCTCATGACGAACTTCCACCTCCCCAAATCGACGCTCCTGGTCCTCGTCCGCACATTCGGAGGAGACGAACTCCTCAAACGCGCCTACGAGGAAGCCATCGCCAACGAGTACCGCTTCTACAGCTACGGCGACGCCATGCTGATTTTGTAAGGTCTCCTTAAGAACACCGAGAACACCGCGCACTGATACAAGATCTTGATCACAGAAACAGATCCGAGAGCTTGTATCAGCGTGCGCTTCATATTTTTCGGGAACTTACCGTCTTCTGTTCGAGGGATACCTTGACAGCATCTTTTCCGTATGCTATAATAACACACACGATCGAGGCGATTTTTGTTTAAATATTGTCAAAAATTTTGCATAAAAACGAGTTTCCAGTCTCCTATATATATTACAGAGTTAAAAAATTCCCATTTCCATTTACTCGAAAGGACCATCATGACCGACTTCAAATACACCGCCCACTATGACCACATCGAGATCACGAAATACACCGGCTCCGCCTCCTCCGTCACCATCCCCTCATCCATCGACGGCCTCCCCGTCACGAGCATTGGAAATGAAGCGTTCTGGTGCTGCAAGAGCCTCACGTCGGTGACGATCCCCGACAGCGTGACGAGCATTGGAAATGAAGCGTTCTGGTGCTGCAAGAGCCTCACGTCGGTG
>JAFQOH010000149.1:0-6409 GCA_017403345.1 Thermoguttaceae bacterium | reverse complement strand
CGTCATCGTCATCATCTTCATCGTCGCCTTTGTCGTTGATCACGAAGAACTTCGTTGAGGAGTTGATCACGGTCCAGCCGATGCTGTAGGCGTTTTCACCTTCGGCGCTTTCGTTACCGACCAGCGCGCTCTTCGGAGAAGGAAGTGCCCAGTAAAGGCCTTCCGCGCTAAAGAAGAAACCTTCGTTTCCTCTCGCTCCGCCCGCGTAGGAGTTCGGAGTCTGGACATCCCAGATCTGCGCGTCGCTGACCTGAGCGGTTACACTATTGCAGCAGAAGCAGAAGCTCAGTCCCATGAGTATCACTGCTGCGAGGACAGTTGTCAATGTCGTTTTGTTAAGCATTGTTTTCCACCTCGGATTACAATTGCTTCGGGAAGTTCAAGTCCTGTTTCTTTCCGTTCGACTTTCCTCCACCGGAAAGGGCACTTGAAAGACAGAACATGGTTCCCGAAAGTTCCCAATATTTTCTGGTTATGTACTTTATATCGGTAAGATTATGTCCAACAATTGAATCGATTTGGTAAACTTTGACGATTTTTTCGGATTTTCTTGTTTTTTCGGTTGTTCTGGTTGATTTGGAGCTGAATTTGGGGGAAATGGGAGGTGTATGTAAATAAAAATGCCTGATTTTTTCGGGAAAATTTTTTCAGGTTCTTGACTTTTCAGGGCTTTGGAGTATATTTAAATGGTATTTTATGGGAAAATCAGCGTTTTCATGGGGGATCGGATGACGCAAAGCGAAATTTTATTTCACGGGAGTCTGGAAGTCATTGAATTTCCGGAGATCCGGACCTCGCGGTTCCACAAAGATTTTTATTTGGGATTTTACTGCACGAAACTGCGTCCGCAGGCGATACGCTGGGCTGTAAGACGCAGCGGTCGGGGGATCCTGAATCAGTTTCGGTTTATGCCGAATGAGACGCTGCGGATCCTGCGTTTTGACGAGATGACCGACGAATGGCTCGATTTTATCGTTGCGTGCCGATTGGGACAGGCACATGATTTTGATATTGTGGAGGGGCCTGTCGCGGACGATACCATATTTAATTATGTGCAGAACTTTATAGAGGGTGAAATTTCCCGTGAAGCGTTCTGGGCACTGGCCAAATTTCGGTATCCGACGCATCAGATCAGTTTTCATTCGGCCCGGGCACTGGCGTCGCTCTCCTTTGCAGGATATGAAGAGGTGAAAGATGGCGAAAGACCATGATCTCTTTTTTGTGTGCAGTGTGATCGAGCTGATCTCGCGAACGCAGAAGCGAAAATGCAGTGAGGTCGTGCAGGAACTGGGCGCGGAGTGCTTGCGCAGGGTCTACCGATATGCCGATGTGCTGCATTGCGAGCCGATCGCGAAAATCGCGGATGAACTCATTGAAGAGGCGCAGATCCTGCCGGGCGAATACGATAATATTTCGCGCTGCCGATTCCTCGTTCCGACTTACTGGGACATTGGCGAGGTCTACGCGCGTCTGATCCAGGACGTGTGCGGCGAAAAGGACAAAATCGAGACGCTCATGGAGGTTTACGCTTCCTGGCTGAGCGATGATATACAGAATTTTAACTCGGATCTTTACTTCCAGCCGAGGGATTACCTCCGGGAGTGCTGGAGAGAGCAGAGGATCCTTTAATATTCAGGGAGTTTTTGAGAAATGACGCTTTTTTTGACGGGGATCGTACTTCTGGCCGTCGGTTACTTCACGTACGGCCGGTTCGTGGAAAAAGTCGTGGGTCCGGATGACCGGGAGACGCCGGCTCTGACGCACAGTGACGGGGTAGATTATGTGGTTCTTCCGAAGTGGAAGAATATGCTCATTCAGCTTCTGAACATCGCGGGCGTCGGACCGGTCATCGGCGTGATCCTCGGGATCAAGTTCGGACCGATCGTCTTTCTGCTCATTCCGATCGGAAACATTTTCGGCGGGGCGGTCCACGATTTCGTCAGCGGGATGTTCTCCGTGCGGAATGCCGGATGCAACCTCCCCGCGCAGATGCGCATGACGCTCGGAAACTGGTACTACCGCTTCATGACGGTCTTCCTCTGCGTTATTCTTCTGCTTGTGGTGGCCGTTTTTATTAATGTTCCGGCGAATCTGCTCATTAATATTCCGGAAGGCGGCGCGAAAGAGTACTTCTGGCCCGTGGTCGGAGCGATTTTCGTCTACTATATTCTGGCGACGCTCTTTCCCGTGGATAAGATCATTGGGCGGATCTATCCGTTCTTCGGCGCGCTGCTTCTCCTCGGGACGGCACTGCTCGGCGGATCGCTCGTCTGGGAGTATTTCCAGCCCGGTTCTCCCGATTTCCTTTCCATGACGGAACCGATGTGCAAAACGGCGAAACTTCAGGGACCGGTCATTCCGTGTCTCTTCGTCACGATCGCCTGCGGTATTCTCTCCGGCTTCCACGCCACACAGTCGCCGATCGTGGCCCGTACGATGGTCTCGGAACGCGAAGGACGCGCCACGTACTACGGCATGATGGTCCTTGAGGGGATCATCGGCATGATCTGGGCCGCCGGCGGAATGGCGATCTATCACCTGATGCCGGAACAGCTCGCCAAAGACCCCAACGCGGTCCTCGGCGTCATCGTGAACCGCTTCATCGGCTCGTACGGCGCGATGGTCACGGTCCTGGCCGTCGTCATTCTCGCGATCACCTCCGGCGACACGGCACTGCGAAGCCTGCGGATGAGTCTCGCGGAAGTGCTCCAGTTCCCGCAGAAGACGCTCATGAACCGCATCCTGCTCTGCCTGCCGCTGATCGCGATCCTCGCGGGTCTGCTCTTCTGGTCGAACCGCGACGCGGACAGCTTCAAGCTCCTGTGGAACTATTTTGCGTGGGGAAATCAGGTCCTTGCGGCCTCCACACTGATGGGGTGCACGGTGTGGCTCGCGTCCCAGCGAAAGTGCTGGCTCGTGACGCTCGTGCCGGGAATGTTCATGACGTTCGTGATCCTTTCGTTCATCCTGTTCGCGCCGGGCGAATACAAACTGCCGCAGGGACTGGATCTCCCGCTGAACACCGCCTACGGGATCGCCGGAGCGCTGACTCTGACCTTCGCCGTCATCTGTGTTGCCCGCGGACGTAAAATGGCGCGGGAAAACGAAGTTTTTCAGGGATCCAATGAATCAGAAATTAAGGGGAGGTAAACGAATGAAACGCTCACTCATCATCATCGGAAGCGGACCGGCAGGCTGGACGGCGGCGATCTACGCAGCACGCGCGAATTTGAAGCCTCTGCTGTTCGAGGGGGCCGTCTCGGCAGAAAATCAGGCGCGAAACACGCTCCCGATGGGGCAGCTCGCCATGACGACGGAAGTCGAGAATTTTCCCGGATTTCCTGCCGGAGATCTGACCGAGTACCTGAAATCTGCGATCGACCCGGACCGTCTCGACTACCTGCCGCCGCACGGAAAGCACGGCATCACCGGCCCGGAACTGATGGAGCTGATGCGCCAGCAGGCCGTCAATTTCGGAACGGAGATCGTGTCGGACGACGTCGTGAAACTCGACACTTCCGCGCGTCCTGACGGACCGTTCCGGATCGAGTCGGCAGAAGGGGACGTCTACGAGGCCGACGCGGTCATCGTCGCAACTGGGGCGAGCGCAAATTGGCTCGGTCTGCCGTCGGAAGAGCGGTTCAAGAATCTCGGCGTCAGTGCATGCGCAGTGTGCGACGGTGCACTTCCGCGTTTCCGAAATCAGCCCGTGGCGGTCGTCGGAGGCGGAGATTCCGCGATGGAAGACGCGAATTACCTGAGTCAATTCGCCTCGAAAGTCTACCTGATCCACCGTCGGGATGAGTTCCGTGCCTCAAAATTCATGGTGGACCGGACGCTGGCGAATCCGAAGATCGAACCGCTCTACTCCCGGACGGTCGAAGAGGTCCTCGGCGACCCCAAAACCGGCGTGACGGGCGTTCGGGTGGCGAGCACAAAAGGGGAGGCTCCGCTCGAAATCGCGGTCTCCGGACTGTTCGTCCTGATCGGACACACGCCGAATACGGAATTTCTCGAGGGCGTCGTGGAACTGAACGAGAAAAAGTACGTGTGCTGGACGACTCCGGGACGCACTTTTACGAGCGTCGAGGGGATCTTTGCGGCAGGAGACTGCGCAGATTTCGTCTACCGTCAGGCTAACACTGCGGCAGCGACCGGGTGCATGGCGGCTCTTGATGCGGAACGGTGGCTCGCAGCCCGATGATCCGTATCCTAAAAGATGACGGAGCTCCGTACGATCCCGAACATGCGGAATCGCGCGGAGCTCATGTTTTTTGTTTTTTCACTGCGTAAGTCCGTGAAGATCTGTGTATTTCAACGCATGTTGTGTGATCTCATCGGCTTTCTGAAGAACGTAAACAGTCCAGCTGCGCCAAAGAGCATCAACGCCCACGCGGAAGGTTCCGGGAGCTCGGAAGTCGAGAAACCCTGGAGCGTCACGTTGGCGGCTACGTAGTTGGTAAAGTCGAACATGAAAATGTCGCCGCTGGTCTCAGGAGCAAAACTCAGCTGGATGGTGGACGGGTCAAGAGCCACCGTGTTTGCGAAAAAGTCGGTACCGAGCCAAGCCGCGAATTCTTCTGCCGCAGTCATCGATCCGAGACCGCTGGTCGAGAGTTCCACGACAAACGGATTTGAGGATCCCGGCAGTTCGATCCAGCCTTCCGAGACCGAAGTCGTCAGTTCAAGCGTGGAGTTCAGCTCGAGATCGTTCGCACCGGCGAGTTCTTTTGCAGCATTCAGGACCACGTTCTTTCCGTCATTGGCCGTCGTGAAAAGCGCAGACTTGAGGTTCACCTTTGCGTTGCCGACGGTCGGAAGGGAAACGATGTTCGTGTTCAGGATCGATGGATCGAGGACCGTCAACGGCATAGCCATCTGGACGTTGAAGTCGCCGGTGAACGTGTTCTGCTGCGTGGCGGTAAAGGTGCCGAACTGCGTTCCGTCCGTGCCGCCGATGAAAAGATTCACGCTTGGAGTGTATGTTTCACCGTTGAGCGTCGCGGGATCTCCCTCGATCTTACCCGCGGTGAAGGCACCGCCGTAAATGTTGAGAGCGCCGTTACCATGCTTTTTCTGGTAAGCGTGGTATCCGATGCAGATCGTTCCGGGAATGCTCTCCCCGGCACGGCCAATGACGTTGAAAGATCCGCCGTAAAGGTTGATCGAACTCACTTCCGTTCCGCCCTGCGTGTTGGTCCCCAGCCAGACATGCGCGGCGTTGATCGTACCGGCATACTGATTCAGGTGATTGTTGCGTCCTCCGTTGCCGTCATGGGAACTGACGTGAACGTCGGCCAGAGACAGTGTTCCCGGCATACTGTAATCCAGCCGGTTATTCGCGCCCTGCATGGTGATCTGTCCGGAATCGGCACTGCCGTCGAGATTCAGAAAAGTAAATGAACCGCTCGGCCCAAGGATGACCGTCATGTTGTTCCGCATCCAAAAACCGTTGAATCGATTATTTCGGATGGAAGTAATGTCGGCGCAGAAGTCGAGTGTGATGTTCGAATTATCGAAACCGTAGGCCGTCATGGTATTTCCGGCAGGAATGATGTACGTTCCGCGCTGTCCGGTCGTGTGCAGGCCGTAACCGTTCTGGAAAAACTGACTTGCCATGCTCGCCGGCCAGTTAGCGCTGTTTGAGATGAGGTCATCAGTCCCATTTCCGGTCCAGACAAAAGTCGGGTCCTGAGCTATGGCAGGAACCGTCAGACTGACGCACAGTGCGATCCCGCAGAGCTTTCGCATAAATGAACGCATCAATGAACGCATAAATGAACGCATGAATGAACGCATGAAAACCTCCTCAAACATAAAAAACGGAAATTCTATTTAATGATATTTTACTCCAGAGATCCCTCCCGTCAAGTTTTTTTAGAGAAAAATTTGAAATTTTCTGAAAATTTAAAAGGCTTTTCCGGAAAATACGTACCGATCAGGTCCGATCTCACCACAGAGAGCGCAGAAGAGGCGCAGAAACACACTGAAAAGAAAGAGGAAAAAAGGCACAGTGAACGTGTCCTGACACGAATTTCACGGAAAGCACAAAAAAAGACACGAAATAGATCTTAAAAAATTTTTAAAATCATTGCGTGAAATTCGTTTTTTTCGTTTTTTTCGTGTTTAAAATTCTGTGTATCTCCGTGTAAATTCTGTGCCTTCCGTGGTAAAATTCCCGGCGTAAGGTTTTGGGGTTTTGGGCTAAAGGTCCCACGCGCGACGGCACTCTGTGAGAGCCGTCTGGCTGCCCGTGAAGAGACGGCGGCCGTGAGAGGGAAACATTTTGGAAATCGTTTCCCTCTCAGACTCTCTCTTCAAAAACTTTTTAAGATTTTGATCTTTTGATCTTTTGATCTTTTTAGTTTTTTTTAGTTTTTCGTGTTTAAAATTCTGTGTATCTCCGTGT